>CAYMPU010000102.1:0-4265 GCA_964392375.1 uncultured Ohtaekwangia sp.
GAGATAGGAGATAGGAGTTAGGAGATAGGAGGAAGGATTTAGGAGTTTTCAATTTTGATGAGCACATGACGTACCAGTACAATTTTCCGACGACGATACGGTTTGGGGCGGGAGTTAGTGGGGAGTTGGGGGAGTATCTCAAGAAACAAGGATTGAAACGGCCCTTGGTGGTTACCGATGCTACCGTGTCGCAGCTAGGGTTCTTTAAGATGATCGTGGCCGATATCAAGGCCAAGGGATTGGGAGCTGAGGTGTTTAGCGACATTCACAAGAACCCGGTGAAGTCGGATGTGTATAAGGGTACGGACATGTACGATGCCTCAGGTTGTGATTGCATTGTCGGTATTGGCGGTGGTGCGGCATTGGATGTGGCGCGGTCCATCGTGTTGCGTGTGAACCATCGCGAAGATCTCTTCAAATACGATGACCTCGTCGGCGGGGATGTCTATGTGACCAACGATGTGCCGCACTTTGTAACCCTGCCCACGACATCAGGAACCGGCAGTGAAGTAGGCCGCAGCGCCATCATCGCCGATGATGTCACGCACCAGAAAAAAATCTTGTTCTCACCGAAGTTGCTGGCGAAAGTCGTCTTTGCCGACCCGATGCTCACCATGGACTTGCCGGCCCCCATTACCGCCGCTACCGGTATGGACGCATTAACGCACAACATGGAAGCCTTTTTAGCGAAGATGTCACACCCGATGGCCGAGGGTATTGCTCTGGAGGGGATATCACTTATCAACAAATCATTGGAGCGGGCCGTGAAAAAACCCGACGTCGAGTCACGGAGTCAGATGCTCATGGCTTCCATGATGGGGGCCGTCGCGTTCCAGAAAGGCCTTGGTGTTGTCCACTCCCTGGCTCACCCGCTGTCGGCCTTGCTCGATACGCACCATGGGCTGGCCAATGCGGTGAATATTCCTTACGGTATGAAATTCAATATCGCCGGATGTGAAGAGAAGTTCCGGCGCATCGCACGCACGTTAGAGCTCAAAGAAGAGACTGGTGAGGCTGTCGTTGAGCATCTTTTCGACCTCAATAGCAGAATAGGCATTCCACATAAGCTGAGAGACGTTGGCGTTCGCATGGAGCATGTACATACGTTGGCAGACCTTGCCTTCGCTGACTTCGCGCATCCCAACAATCCCAAGCCCGTTAGCCTGGATAACTTTAAGCAACTTTACCTGGAGGCCCTATGAGCAAGATGATCATCGGCGTGGCTGCCGGAAGGAAGTACGATAATTATACGAAGTGGCTGAACCAGTCGCCCGATGTAGAAATTGTAAAGCTCGGGTACGAAGAAGACAACCTTGCCGCCGTATCGAAATGCAAGGGGATTCTGCTCACGGGAGGTGAAGATGTGCATCCGAAATTCTACGGAAGGCCTGCTTATGTTGATCAGTTTCGCCTCGATGACCTCGACGAGGAGCGCGACGAATTTGAGATGAAGGTTTTGGCTATTGCCCATAAGAAACGTCTTCCCCTGCTGGGGATTTGCCGCGGACTCCAGATCGCCAACGTGTTCCTCGGCGGTACCTTGGTCCCTGATACCGTCGCCTTTGGCCGCACAGAACACAAGAAGCATCAGGAAGGCAATGACCGGCAACACCCTATCTGGCTGCCGGAGGGTACCCTGCTGGGATCCATTACAGGCACTACCCGTGGTGAAGTGAATAGCGCCCATCATCAGGCCATTGACCTGCTGGGGGAAGGGTTGTCGATGAACTCGGTGGCGCCCGATGGAACGATCGAAGGCGCAGAGATCAAAGACCAGGAGAACCATCCGTTCTTGATGCTGGTGCAATGGCATCCGGAGAGAATGGATGATGGCAGTCCTTTCTCAGGGAATATTCGGAGATCGTTTTTGGAAGTGGTGGGGAGGAGTATTTGAGGAGTTAGGAGTTAGGAGTGAGGAGTAAGGAGTATGGAGGAGTAGTGGGAATAAGTGGTATGTACAATGAAAATCATTAATCCAGCAACGGAGGAAGTTATACGGGACATTCCGGAGGATACTCGGGAAGTGTTGGCTAAGAAATTTGAGAGATTGCGCGCTGCACAGGTGGCGTGGGCTGCGGTGCCGTTGTATGATCGCATAGCGAGCGTGCGTGGCTTTGGGCAGCTTCTGGAAAGCAAGGCAGAGCATCTCGCCGGGGTGCTGACCAGCGAAGTAGGTAAGCCGTTGCAGCAGTCGAAGAATGAACTGGCAGGGGCGAGGAGCAGGATACAGTGGCTGACCGATCATGCTGAAGAATACCTTGCTGATGAAACAATGTCGGAGGACAAGTCGATGCGCGAGGTGATCAGCTATGAATCCCTTGGGGTAGTGTGCAATATCTCTGCCTGGAACTATCCTTATCTCGTGGGAACCAATGTGTTTGTGCCTGCACTCCTTGCCGGCAACGCCGTGCTCTACAAGCCATCCGAATACGCGACCCTCACTGGTCTCGAGATTGAGCGCATGATGCATGAAGCCGGAATTCCAGTTGATGTATTCCTTGCAGCAGTCGGCGGAAAAGAGGTGGGTGAGGAATTGCTGCACATGAACTTCGATGGGTATTTTTTTACGGGCTCCTATAAAACGGGGCAACATATCTACGAGACGGTAAGTAAAAAGATGGTGCCCTGTCAGTGTGAGTTAGGCGGTAAGGACCCACTCTATGTTGCTGACGATGTTGCCGATGTGAAGGCCGTTGCTGCCGGAACGGCCGATGGCGCTTTCTACAACAACGGCCAGAGTTGCTGCGCTGTGGAAAGGATCTATGTTCACGAGAAGATCTATGATGCGTATGTGCGGGAATTCGTTTCAGAAGTCAAGGGCTACAAAGCTGGCTTACCTACCGAACCGGGCGTATACCTTGGGCCCCTTACGAGGAAGGATCAACTCGACTTACTGGAGCAGCAAATAGCGGAAGCTTTTGCCGGAGGAGCCAAGGTAGAGACCGGCGGAAAACGTAAGTCAGGGAAGGGATACTACTTTGAACCTACCGTTCTCACCAACGTCACCAACACAATGCGTGTGATGCAGGAGGAATCTTTTGGTCCCATCATCGGCATTATGAAAGTCAAGAGTGATGAAGAGGCCGTTAGCCTTATGGCCGATACGCAATATGGGTTGACCGCTTCGGTGTACTCCGCCGATGAGCAGCGGGCCGTCAGTATACTTAAGCGACTCAACACCGGCACGGGTTACTGGAACTGCTGCGACCGTGTCAGCGCTGCCGTACCTTGGAGTGGGCGCCAGCATTCCGGTTTTGGTGCCACGCTGAGTCATGCGGGGCTCAGGGCTTTCACAAAACCCAAGGCATTTCATTTACGGCGTCCATCATGAAGACTGTGCTCATCACCGGTGCTGGCGGCAATCTTGGTGCTGCAGCGGTGGGTCGATTTGTTGACAACGGATATCAGGTAGTGGCACTGGTTTCACCGGGTAAAGTTCCCACAGAGCAGAGAAAGCATGTGGATTACCTGGAAGCTGACCTCCTTCAGGAAGGCCCCGTGCAAGAACTGATTGATCGTATCTTCGCTATGTATGCTGCCATCGATGGAGTGGTGTTGACCGTTGGCGGCTTTGAGGCAGGTGATGTTTCGGCGACGGACTTGGCCGCCATGAAGCGGATGTACTCTTTAAATTTTGAAACAGCCTACCATGTGGCGCGTCCCGCATTCCGCTACATGCAGTCACAGCCAGGAGGAGGGCGTATCATCTTCATCGGGGCAAAACCTGCATTGGATGCGCAGGCTGGAAAGAGCCTGATGGCTTACGGATTGTCCAAGTCCTTGCTATTCAAGCTCGCGGAGTATCTGAACGCAGCCTCTGAGAAAGTGAAGTCCCATATCATTGTTTTCAGTGCACTCGACACACCACAGAATCGAACGTCTATGCCCAAGGCGGATACAGCGCAGTGGGTGAGGCCGGAAAAGGTGGCCCATGTAATGGTGGAATTAGTGAATGGTCATACTTTGGGGGATATCGTTGAGGTTGGACCGTGATGATTTTACTGCAGAGACACGGAGGTGCAGAGGTTCACCTTTTGGGAAATGTCGTTTGGGAGACACGTTGATTTAACGATTGCCGGCTATCTTGCAGGCTATGATACCCTTGTTCATGAATCGACACGGCATCGTTTTACCCCTCATTTTTCTAATCTGCATCAGCGGATCTGTCGCCGCCCAGGACGAGCCTCGTCCCAAGACCCGTGCTGTCGATCTTATGCTGGGTATTGGTAGTGGTGTGACCAATGTGGCTACATCCTACCAGTATG
>CAYMPU010000103.1:0-7905 GCA_964392375.1 uncultured Ohtaekwangia sp.
CTCTTTATGATTTGCCAACTCAGCGCTGGCAAGGCTGCCCACCAGATTGTCTTTGGCAATGGTCACGGCACTGTAGTCCTGCCACTTGTCAGGGTAGCCGATCTTGGGATTGAACTTCGACAACTTATCCAACGCCTGCATCTTCGTTTCCGCTCCCATCCAGTCCAGCTCGTTGATGCTCACCTTATACGCCTCGATGAGGTTGCCCACGAGTTTATTCATCCGCTCTTTAGCCTCTGCAGGGAAATGCTTGCTCACATACACTTTGCCAACGACTTCGCCCAGGTTGCGGTTGACCACATCCACACCCCTGCGCCAGGCAGGCTGCTGTTCAGTGCGGCCGGTCAGCGTAGTGCCATAGAATTTGAAATTCTGCTCATCCATGGCTGTGGTAAGTTCCGTGGCGCGGGCATTGATGACATTCCACTTGAGGTAGGCTTTCCAGGTGTCCATCTTCGTGGCGGGAACGAGTTCATTCATGGCCATGGTAAACGTCGGCTGGGCAATGATGATGCGCTCGATATCGGTGACACCGGCGCCAGAAAGGAACTGACGGAACTCGAACTTGGTCATTGCGTTGTCGAGTGAGTCGACGCCGTAGTTGTTATACATCTTGACAATATCACGCGCCTCTTCTTTCTTGATGTGCTTGCTCGCCATGGCTGTTTCAAGAGCCATGATATCTTTCGCGAGCTTCTTGCTGTCATTGACGCCCGCCAGCCCAAGCATCGCGGCGATATGCTCCACATAGGCCTTGCGGATTTCCGGGAACTTGTCGGCGTCGCTGAGATAATACTCACGGTCCGGGAGACCCAGTCCGCCCTGCAAAGCATAGAGCGCGTAGATGGTGGGGTTCTTCATATCCGAATCCACAAACATCTCGAAGGGGCTGCCGTAGCCGTAGATGCTGGCATAGCCAAAGTAATCGGCCAGGTCTTTCTGACTGGCGATGGCATCAATTTTTTGAAACTCGGGCGCGAGGGGTGCAACGCCAAGTTCATCGCGGCGCTTCATGTCGAGGTAGGCGGCATAGAGGTCTCCTACCTTCTGCTCATCGGTGCCCACAGCCTTGTTCGACGCCGCGGCCTCTTCGATGATGGTCTTCACATCTTCCTGTGACTTGTCATGGAGTATCCGACCCACACCATAGCTCGACTTATCGGCAGGGATTTCGGTGTTCTTGATCCACAGGCCGTTGACATACATCTGGAAATTATCGCCGGGGTTTACCGTGGTGTCCATGTTCTCCAGAAGGAGACCTGAGGTAAGCGGGCGTGAAGTTTCTTCTTTCTTCTGCGTTGAACAGGCTGAAAGAGTGACCGCCAGGAAGAGCGCGTATCGAAGTGCGTTTTGCATTGGGTAGTGAGATTAGGATGGTTTGGAAAACAAGGGACAAATATAAGAAGTCACGCTGTTTGATCACCCCCCTTGCCGGGGGCTATTTATCGGGTAGTTTATAGTCAATATTCCACCGCCTGGCGTACTTCTCCAACGGCTCCAGTCCAACTTCCGCGCGGCGCTTGTTCACGTTGGCTTCGTCTTCGATGGGCGCCACAAAGTATTTTCCGTTGCTGTCCTGGTGAATCTGGCTACCGTAGATTTGCTTCTTGCCCTGGCCCAGGGCAACACGGTCTTCCAGCAAGGCCAGGTTCGCGCCCTGTGCTTTCCCATGCTTCACCGCTTCCCGCATCATGGGCAAATACTTCTCCTGCGTCTTCTGGTTGGAATGCTGGATAACGAGAAACAGCGTCATGTTCCCCTGCCCTCCCACTACGTCGCGGCCGAGCCATCCGTACTGATCCAATATCGCCGTCACCCGAACAAGGTTGGCCGAGTCACTTTTTCTAATCACCTCCCACAGCTCTTGCATTTGGGGTGATTGAAAGCCGTACTGCTTCTCCACCACAGAAATTTCCTGCCTGTGCTTCTGATCTTCCCTGTAGATGCTGTCCAGCTCCCGGGCCAGCGGCCGGTTCAGGTTGACTTCCGCTTTCTCCTTATTCTTCTTTACCTCTGCAAGAAAAGGCGCCCATCGCTTGTCGGTGTGAAGACTGGTCAGGTCACTATCGACGGAAACATGTGCCAGGTTGGTCATGACCGTCGCGATGCGTCCCAACTGAAAGAAAGCGCTATCCGCATTCCCCGCCATGGCCCAGGTGCACGCAGCATTGTATCGGTCATCGGGTGTACCTTTCCCTCCATTGGCACGAAAGGCCTTGGTGTAATTCAGGGCGGAAGCTGCATAGTCCTTTGCCGAGTACAAGGAATCGGCCCTTTCGATGTACAGATAATATTCAGCCGTCGGTGCTTGCGCCTGGCACAGATACGATGTGATCAGGCAGCTAAAAAAGACAATCCATCGCATGAACATCGGGTAAGGTTAACTGATGGCTGCTCCCGGGTCAACGTCACCGGCAGGTTGCAATAATTTTACCTTTCCCTCCGCATCAGCTGCGGTCAGAATCATCCCTTGAGATTCCAGCCCCATCATCTTCCTCGGCGCGAGATTGGCGATGAAGGTAACTTGCTTGCCGACCATCTCCTCCGGTGTATAATATTGAGCGATGCCGCTGAGGATGGTGCGTGTATCCAGGCCACTGTTGACCGTGAGCTTGAGCAGCTTGTTGGACTTCTCCATCTTCTCGGCGGCCGTGACCTTTCCGATCCGGATATCGAGTTTGGAAAAGTCATCGATGGTCACCTCCGGCTTGAGGGGCTTCACCGGCTCTTTGGATGGAGCCGGGTCGGGAGACTTTGTGTTCATCAGTTTCTGAATTTGAGCTTCGATTACAGGGTTCTCAATCTTTTCAAACAACAGGCTCGACGTGCCCAGCGCATGTCCGGCCGGCAACAGGTCTACCGAACCGGTGTCGGCCCACACCAGCTTCTTCATCACGAGCATGTCTTTCAACTTCTGCGCGGTGAAGGGAAGGAACGGCTCGCACAACACGGCGAGGTTGGCCGCGATCTGAAGCGCCAGGTTGAGGATCGTTCCCACGCGCGGCAGGTCCGAGGCCGATAACTTCCACGGCTCGGTTTCCGCGAGGTACTTGTTGCCCGTGCGCGCCAGGTCCATGAGCAGCGCGGTAGCTTCCCTGAACTTGTACGCCTCAATAGCGGCGGCAATCCGGCCCGGGAATTCTTTCACATCGGCGATGACCTTCATGTCTACGTCGTTGAGCGGGCCACGGGCAGGCAGGCGGTTGTCAAAGTATTTCTGCGTGAGCACCAGCGCACGATTGACGAAGTTGCCGAAGATGGCCACCAGTTCGTTGTTGTTCTTCGACTGGAAGTCCTTCCACGTAAACTCGCTGTCCTTCGCCTCGGGCATGATGGTGAGCAAGGTGTAGCGCAGCACATCTTCCTTGCCGGGAAACTCCGCCAGGTAGTCGTGCATCTCGATCGACCACCCGCGGCTCGTCGACATCTTGTCGCCTTCCAGGTTGAGGAACTCGTTGGCCGGCACGTTATCGGGCAGGATGTAGGTGCCGGAAGCGTGCAGCATGACCGGGAAGATGATGCAATGGAATACGATATTGTCTTTGCCGATGAAGTGAACCAGCTTGGTGTCTTTGGCCTGCCAGTACTTCTTCCAGTCGTCGGCTTTAACGCTGCCGAAGTCAGACTGCGGGGTGGAGTATTCTTTTTCCTTGCCGCTGAGTTCCTGAAACAGCGCACGTGTTGCCGAGATATAGCCGATCGGTGCATCGAACCACACGTAGAGCACCTTCCCTTCCGTTCCCGGCAGTGGCACCTTGATACCCCAGTCGAGGTCGCGGGTCATCGCACGCGGCTGCAGGCCCGCATCGATCCACGACTTGCACTGGCCGTACACGTTCGTCTTCCAGTCGTTGGCGTGCGAGGTGAGTATCCACTCACGCAGCCATGGCTCATAGTCTTGCAGCGGAAGGTACCAATGCTTGGTAGCCTTCAGCACCGGTGCCGTTCCTGAAAGTGTCGAGCGGGGGTTGATGAGTTCATTCGGACTGAGCGTGGAGCCGCATTTTTCACATTGGTCGCCGTAGGCATTGGGATGACCGCATTTCGGACAAGTGCCCACGATGTAGCGGTCGGCGAGAAAGGCGTTGGCCTGCGCGTCGAAATATTGCTCTGAAGTTTCTTCGGTCAGCAGTCCTTTGTTGTAGAGATCCAGGAAAAACTCTTGTGAAGTTTTATGATGGAGCGGGTCGCTGGTACGATGATATACGTCGAACGAGATACCGAGTTGGTAGAGGCAATCGCGGATCTGGGCGTGGTATTTATCGATGATGGCCCTTGAGGTAGTGCCCTCCTTCATGGCCTGATTGGGGATGGCGGTGCCGTGCTCGTCACTACCCGACACAAAAACTACATTTTTCTGCAAAAGTCGCAGAAACCTTACATATACATCGGCAGGAATATAGGCCCCCGCCAGGTGCCCGATATGCTTGGGTCCATTGGCATACGGAAGGGCTGCGGTGATCGTATAGCGGCTAATATCTTGGTTCTCAGGCATCGTGTTCGTAAGTCAGCATCGGGTCGGTCTTCAGGACCGGGGGCCAAATTTGGCAAAAGTTTTTGTGAGGACTTCATGATGCACTGGATATTCCGGCCTCTGTTCTAGGTTTTCCGGGCATTTCTCAAGCTTGGGAGCTGTGGAAGGGCACTGCGCACAATGCAATTTTACCGAAGACAATACATGCCCGGTTACCGCCGGCCCGCCATTCGTATAGCCCTAGCTTCGGGCCGGAGCGTGCGGCATGGTCTTCTGGTCTTTATCGTGGACGGCAGTCTCTTCCATGCGCTTTTCCAGCGATTTGGGGAGGGTGTCGGGGAACTGCACGATGAACTCGGTATACTTCTCGTCGGTGGATATTAGATTGATATCGCCGCCCAGCTTTTCGGTGGCGAGTTTGGCCAGGTACAGGCCGATGCCGCCGGTATCCGACCGTTCTGAAGCGCGCACAAACATCTGAAAGATCTTCTGCCGGTTCATCTTGGCGATCCCCACCCCATTGTCCATCACGCGTGCCGTGACTTTGCCATTTTCGGTGCCCACGACAATGCGCACAAAAGATTCCACCCTTTCCGAGTCGTTGTAATATTTTACCGCATTATCAATCAGGTTTTCGAGGATGAGGCGCACCATGTCCTTATCAGAGACCAGCTGTATATCCGGCGCCACGTCGTAGTCGATCTTGATCTTTGGCGGTATGCCCTTCTTCACTTCCAGGGTAAGGATTTCCTGGATGATCGGCTCGAAGTGGATGACTTCGGGTTTGAGTTCCGCGTGGTTGATCCGGTTCACGATCAGCAGTCTTGTAAGGATCATGTTGAGCTTTTCGGCCGTTACATCGAGTTTGCTGAGATATCCGAGGGCCTTGTCGTCTTTCACGTCCATGATAGCCAGGTTGACCATCCCCTTGAGGCTGGCCAGCGGACCGCGGATATCGTGGGAAGTCTTGTAGATGAAGTTATCCAGCTCGTCGTTCACTTTTACCAGCTCCTCGTTGCTGTCGACCAGTTCTTTCGTCTTCTGATCCACGAGGTGGTCGAGGAACTTGTTGTGGTCTTCGATGATCTGCTTGGCGGAGGCCAATTCCCCGTTTACAGCCTTGATTTTCCGATAGTTACGGTAAATGACCACTCCTAGCACGGTAGTCAGGCTGGCAATAACCAGCAGCAAAAGGGCCACCGACCGCTGCTGTTTGATGATCTCGTCATTGAGGGCCAGGACGTTGTCTTTGGCCGCGATGATGGCGAGGTTTTCGCGCTGGGCGTATAAAGTTTGAACTCTAGTGAGGTTTCGGATGACTTCAGTATTATATATACTATCGTTCACCTCTGTGACTTTCCTGAGGTAATACGTGGCCTTCTCAAAGTCATTGGCTGCTGAATGAAAGTCCGCTTCCAACTGATAGAATTCCTTTAGTATTTCACGGTACCCATCCTTTTCTGGAATCGCCTCAATTTTTCCAAGATACTCCTTAGCAATTCCATGATTGCGTTGAAGCAGAGCCAATTTTGTTAGTCGCAACAAATTTTCAAGTTGAAATCTTATGTCCCCAACTTGTAATGAAATACTGTAAGACTTCTGGAAATGGTCTATCGCATCTGTGACTCTCTGCTGAGCGAAAAATGCATTCCCAAGTCCAAACTCAGCTTGAATCTTCAAATCATCGTTGCATCCTGACTCACATTGCCTCAAAGCTCTCTCCAAGGACTCTTGTGCTTGTTCAAATAGCAAAAGCTCATTATAGCAGAGTCCAATATTTACCAAAAGTTGCAGATTTTCCCCATCACCGCTATCAGAATATGCCCTCTGTCCTTGGAGACTGTAATCCAAAGCGAGATCAAAACTCCCCATTTTATAATAGGTAAGGCCAATGTTGTGCAGGGCAATCCCAATATTCTTCTTGTTCCCTTGCTTTTCTCTCAGCACCAATGACTGAAAATGGTACTCCAAGGCCTTGTCATACTCAGCCCGGAAAGTGTGGCACACAGCGAGGGTGTTTAGAATCCTAGCTAATTCCCCTTCCAAATGAAGTTCTTCGGCCATCGGCCTCATCCTTTCAAGAATTGCTATTGCCTCATCAAGTTTATGAACTCTTCGAAGCAGTTGACCGGTAAGTCTTCCAGATCTGACTACCAGGCTGTCAACGTGGATCTTTGCAGCATAATTATGTGCCAACTCAGCATACTTTAAGGCCTCTAAATCATCGACATCAAATAGCTCATAGGCAAGTCCCCATAGTACCTCGTATCTATTTGACTCAGTTGCAGTGCGAAGCTCAATCTTGAGCGAGTCGATTTTGGCCTGATTCTGAGCCACGGCAGGAGCCAAAAGGAGCACCAGAAGGCAAACAAACGCTGATTGAAAGGCAATTTTATGGTACACGGGTGATTTCTGCCAAAACATTACATGGCACAGGTTTGTCCAAGCCAGCAATCTTTGGGCATTGTTACACAGCAAGAAGAAAAATTCAACCCAAAAAACCAAAACCAAATAGTCCAATGAAAAAATTCATCTACATCGCAATCCTTTTCATCGTCTGCGCCATGAGCGTTACTGCGTGTACTGAGCAAGAGATTGAGCCCCGTGAAACTGCTCCTGGCGGTGGTGGAGCTAATGATCCAAAAGGTTAGAAGTTTCATTCAACTTAATCACGAAATCAAACTTTATGAAAACCAAATTAATTCTTGTTCTGATCGCATCTGCAATTTTAGTTTCCTTTGGCACTGCCAGAACTTCAAAAGCGCCCGTCAAGAATCATGATATGCAAGCATCTGCTAGCCCTGCAGGAGCTACGCTCGGGGGTCTTGCAGCCGAAGATCGGTAGGCAACTTGCCTTTACCCTTGAAAGTAAACCCTCCGGTATAGGCCGGAAGGGTTTACTCTATTTAATACTAACTGAATTGCTCTTTCAAGATTGACTTGAAGTGAACTGTACGCATAAGCTAGTTGGAATCTAATTTCTCAAAAACACACGAAAGGTGGTTCCCTGCTCTTGCACACTCTCAACCTCCACCCGGCCACCCATGGCCGTCACGTGTGTTTTGACCAGATACAGGCCCAACCCCTTGCCGTCCACATGGCTGTGAAAGCGGCCGTAAAGGGTGAATAATTTATCGCCATAAGTTTCCAGATCCATGCCCATACCGTTGTCGGTGACGGAGAGGCAGACCTCACCTTGTAACTGCTCTGTCCGAACCACAATACGCGGCGTGCGGTCGGCATGACGGTATTTCACCGCATTGCTGATCAGGTTCATCAGGATGCTGTCGACCAGCGGGCGGACGGCAAAGATGGAGGGCACTGAAGAAAAGTCGGTCACTAAATCAGCGCCGGTTTCTGTCAGTTCCCGGTCCAGGTTGACCCGGACAAGCCGCACTTCTTCATCCAGATTGATCTCACTCAAAACGGCC
>CAYMPU010000104.1:0-9898 GCA_964392375.1 uncultured Ohtaekwangia sp.
TCAATGGCGACGACGCTGAAGCCGTAACCTTCTGCGCCCAGCTCGCCGTGGAGTATCGCCAGAAATTTGGCAAGGACATTTTCATCGACATGCTTTGCTATCGCCGCCATGGCCACAATGAGAGTGATGAGCCTAAGTTCACGCAACCCAAATTGTATAATCTCATCGCGAAGCATCCGAATCCTCGCGAAGTGTATGTGAAGAAATTGATTGAGCGTGGCGACGTGGATGCTGCGTTGGCCGATGAAATGGATAAAAGCTTCCGTAACCAGCTTCAGGATCGTCTTAACGAAGTGAAACAAAAGCCACTTCCCTACAAGGCTCAGAAGTTGGAAGAGGAATGGGAGAAAATGGAGCGGGCCAAACCTGCTGATTTTGAACGCTCGCCTTCAACCAGCATCAAGCAGGCGGTTGTTGATAAAGTTGGAAAGGCACTTACAACCATCCCAACGAATTTTAAGCCTCTGAAGCAGATCGAAAAACTGCTCAAGGATCGTAAGGCTGCATTCTTTGACGATAAGATGTTGGGCTGGGCTGAGGCAGAACTGCTCGCTTATGGGTCTTTGCTGAGTGAAGGAATACCCGTTCGGATGTCCGGACAGGATGTTAAGCGGGGGACATTTTCTCACCGTCATGCCTATTTCTTTGATGCCAACACGAATGAGCCTTATTGTGGTGTTGATCATATTCAGGAAGGGCAGGAGAAGTTTCACATTTTTAACTCTCTGCTTTCCGAATTCGGCGTTCTCGGTTTTGAATACGGCTACGCGATGTCCAATCCCCATGGGCTGGTGATTTGGGAGGCGCAGTTTGGCGACTTCGTCAACGGTGCGCAGGTAATGATTGACCAGTTTATGTCGAGCGCTGAATCAAAATGGCAGCGGATGAATGGACTGGTTATGCTTCTGCCTCATGGTTACGAGGGCCAGGGCCCTGAGCACTCCAGCTGCCGGCCTGAACGATTCCTGCAGTTATGCGCAGAGTACAATATGATTGTGTGCAACCCGACCACACCTGCCAATATTTTCCATTTGTTGCGCCGTCAGGTGGCGTGGCATTTCCGGAAGCCATGTGTGGTATTCTCACCGAAGTCTCTGTTGCGCCACCCTGCTGTATTGTCACCGATGAAAGATTTTGTTTCGGGCTCATTTCAGGAGGTAATTGATGATGCAACGGTGACGGCCAAGGACGTCAAGCGTGTCGTCCTTTGCTCAGGAAAAATATATTACGATCTGCTGGAATCGCAGTCGAAGCGCAAAGTCAAAGATGCTGCCATTGTGCGCATCGAACAGTTGTATCCCTTTCCGGAGACGCAAATTGCTGCTGCGTTGAAGAAGTACAAGGGCGCTAAAGTGCTGTGGGTGCAGGAAGAGCCGGCCAATATGGGGCCGCTGTCATTCATTCAACGGATGATGCCAGGCCAGGCCATGGAGTTCATCTCCCGCAAAGCGAGCGCATCACCGGCAACAGGCTATTCCAAGGTCCACAAGGCCGAGCAGGAGAAAATCATCAACCAGGCTTTTGAATCATAACCGACATATCCACATTAACGCATCAACCTCATGGCTTTCGAAGTAAAAGTACCCACGGTAGGAGAGTCGATCTCTGAAGTAACCATTGCCAACTGGACGAAGCAGGACGGCGATACGGTGAAGATGGATGAAGTGATCGCCGAACTGGAATCCGACAAGGCTACGTTTGAGCTTGCGGCTCCCCAGGCAGGCGTATTAAAGATTGTCAAGCAGAAGGGCGACACGGTGCCCATTGGAGCGGTGATTTGTTCAATTGAATTGTCAGGTGCACCAGCGGCGAAGGCAGAGGCAAAGGCGACGGCTCCTGCCACAGCGGCACCCGCACCAACTCCTGCTTCTTCTCCTGCTGCTCCTAAAGCAACGGGGGCGATAAAGGAAATGAAGGTTCCTACCGTTGGTGAGTCCATCACGGAAGTGACCATCTCTACCTGGCTGAAGAAGGAAGGTGATTTTGTAAAACTCGATGAAGTCATTGCCGAGGTGGAATCCGACAAAGCAACTTTCGAACTTCCGGCGGAAGCGAATGGCATTTTGCGCATCGTTGCAAAAGAGAAGACAACATTGCCTATCGGCGGTCTTATCTGTCGCATTGAAGTGATGGATGGAGCGCCAGCCGGAGCAGTAACAGCTCCCGTATCTCAGCCGGTAGCGGCACCTGCTGCTGGAGGCGCGACCTATGCTGCAGGAACACCTTCACCTGCCGCTGCAAAAATTCTGGATGAGAAGGGAATGGCCCCCGGTCAGGTGTCCGGTACCGGGGTTGGAGGAAGAATTACCAAAGAGGATGCGGTGAAAGCATCGGCGCCTGCTGCCGCAGCCAAGCCTGCCGCAGCCACTCCGTCGGCTCCTCCGGTGATAGCATCCGGTGGAGGGCGCAATCAGCGACGCGAGAAGATGACTTCACTGCGCAAAACAATCGCACGACGGTTGGTTACCGTGAAGAATGAAACGGCCATGCTCACAACCTTCAACGAGGTTGATATGAAACCGGTCATGGACTTGCGTTCGAAATACAAGGAGTCGTTCAAGGAAAAATACGGTGTGGGCCTGGGCTTTATGTCCTTCTTTACCAAAGCCGTTTGCGTTGCCTTGAAAGAATTCCCTGCTGTGAATGCCTCGATTGACAAGGATGAAGTAATCTACCACGACTACTGTGACGTTTCCATCGCCGTGTCTACCCCCCGGGGATTGGTCGTACCGGTCATACGGAATGCAGAGTCCTTGACGTTTGCACAAATCGAAAGTGAAGTGATTCGCCTTGCCGGCAAAGGCCGTGATGGAAAACTGTCCATTGAGGAGATGACGGGAGGAACGTTCTCCATTACCAACGGCGGCGTTTTCGGGTCGATGCTGTCGACCCCGATCCTCAATCCACCACAGTCGGCGATTTTGGGTATGCACAATATTGTTGAGCGTCCTGTCGTGAGAAATGGTGAAGTGGTCGTGAGACCCATTATGTATCTGGCCCTTTCTTATGATCACCGGATTGTTGACGGCCGCGAGTCTGTCAGTTTTCTGGTGCGTGTGAAAGAGATGCTGGAAGATCCGGGACGTCTTATTCTGGGAGTCTGAAATTAGAAACTTATGCAATACAACGTCATTGTTATCGGTTCAGGCCCCGGAGGCTATGTTGCCGCCATCCGCTGCGCGCAGTTGGGCATGAAGACGGCCATCATTGAGAAGTATGATACCCTCGGCGGTACATGCCTCAACGTGGGCTGCATACCCTCCAAAGCCATGCTCGATTCGTCTGAGCATTTCATCAATGCCAAGGAGCATTTCAAAACGCATGGGATTGAGATTTCCGAACCCAAGGCTAACCTGGGTCAGATGGTAAGGCGAAAAGGTGAGGTCGTCAAGGCCAACGTGGAGGGGATCGCCTTTCTGATGAAGAAGAACAAGATTGACGTTCACAAGGGAACAGGGTCATTCGTTGACAAGAACACTGTACTGGTTACGGCAAAGGATGGTAAAACAACCAGCATCACGGGTGAGAAGATAATTATTGCAACGGGCTCTAAACCAACGGCTCTACCGTTTGCACCCTTTGATAAGAAGCGCATTATCTCCAGCACGGAGGCGCTTGAACTAAAAGAAATTCCAAAGCATCTGATCGTCGTTGGTGGCGGCGTGATTGGCATGGAACTGGGCTCGGTGTATGCGCGCCTGGGCTCCAAGGTATCTGTCGTCGAATTTCTCGATAGCCTGATCCCAACCATGGACGGTACGATGGGTAAGGAGCTTCAGAAGGTGACCAAGAAATTGGGCATGGAGTTTTTCCTCGGGCATCGCGTGACGGCCATAGCCAATAAGGGAAAGGAAGTGTCGCTCACTGCCGAACCAAAGAGCGGCGGGGCGGCCATAACCCTTACGGGTGACTACTGTCTCGTGAGCGTCGGACGAAGGCCTTATACCGATGGCCTTGGATTGGAGAATGTTGGATTGACGCTGGATAAGGGGAGGGTGCAAGTCAATGATCATTTGCAGACTACCGTTTCCAACATCTATGCCATTGGAGACGTTGTGCGCGGCGCCATGCTCGCGCATAAAGCAGAGGAGGAAGGTGTTATGGTGGCCGAATTAATAGCAGGCCAAAAGCCTCACATTAATTATCTACTGATTCCGGGTGTCGTGTACACCTGGCCGGAGGTGGCCAGTGTTGGATACACGGAAGAGCAACTCAAGTCGGAAGGCCGTGCCTATAAGTCGGGTTCATTTCCGTACAAGGCACTGGGTCGTGCAAGAGCCAGCATGGATACGGATGGACTGGTGAAAGTACTCGCCGACAAGGCTACCGACGAAATCCTTGGCATTCACATCATCGGCGCACGTGCTGCGGATATGATTGCAGCGGGTGTGACGGCAATGGAGTTCCGTGCAGCCGCTGAAGACGTAGCCCGGATGTCTCATGCGCACCCGACCTACATGGAGGCGGTTAAAGAAGCATGTCTGGCAGCTACGGCTAACCGCCCGATACACATGTAGGTGTTGTTCATCAGGCGAGCCATTTGGAAAGAACGTACGCTCGTAATGCGATAGCTCCAACCAATGGCAATAGGAATACATTCATTTGCTGCGGAAGGAATGCCCAGCTGGCGAGCAACAACACGGTGAGCATCGCTACTCCAAGAAAGTATTTTTTGAGAAAGGGTCGTGCTTTCGATGAGAACATCGCAACGATGACCAGGTTCGTTGGCAATGCCCAAAGCAGGTTGAAATTGTTGGCGGCCGCAGCATGATCCGTACCAATCCATAGGAGCAATAGCAAAATACCTACGGTTCCCAGCACGGTGAATAGGAGTAGGTCAAACCAGCGTGAGACTTTCTTCCTTCTTGCATCGAAGAGGGTTAGTCCCAAGGCCACAGCGAAGAATCCCCCGAAGGCTACCCAAGGATGAATCGGGGCTTTGACGACATCTCGAGGTGCATTGACGAATACAGGAATCTTCTGCTTGACCAGCGGAACCGTTTCGCCGTTGCGGACAATGGTGGCATGATCAAACGATGATTCGACATAATCCGGAAGATACATGTATTCATACGGGCTCGCCTTCTTGTCGATGGGTAGGCCAAGACAAATATCAATACCCAGGTCGCCCCAGGGTTGATCGACGAGGTATATGTCGGTCAACTGGCGGATGGTGTAATCGGTGGTTATGTATGATCCATCGAACTTTAGCGAATCACCCAGTATTTTGGCAAAGACGTCGCGCACCTTGTTAGCACAGTTGTTATAAAAGTAGTCGTACCGATAGGTTTCGTTTTCGGGAAGTGCATTCCACTCGAGGAAGTTGAACACATCCTGCTTTTGCTGCTGTGAGAGGTCGAGCACCTGTTCGGTTACCCAGCGATTGTAATACACGTACGAGTTGACAAAATCCGGGTAAGCGTATACGCCCAGTTTGAACAGCAGCAGTCCTTTGGTGTAATTGAGGTAGAAATTGGGTTGCGAAAAATCAAACACCCCGTAGTTGTAGGCATAATCGATCTGGTTGACCGGGTCATAAACGCGGATGGCACTATGACCGAACGCGGTGTACACTTCTTCGGGGCCTGGCCCGCAGGTGATTACCGAAATCGCAGCGTCGGGTGATAGCGTCAGGGACTGACTCCGGGCATTTGCGCTCAGGCAAACCAAAAGAAGCAGTATCCAATTCTTCATACGCCCGTACGTTCTATTTATTTCGGAAAGATAAAGACAAATCATGACGTGTACGTACTTTTGGTTATGGCCAGCAGTATACGCGACAACCTTCACATGGTTTCAGGGCTCACACCGCAGCGCCTGTGGAATGCAGCGCAGGTATGGTCCAGTTACCGAATGTCGCGAATAACAGGTAATCCTCGTATCAGCGGCATGCCGATCAGCTTGTCCATTGAGCCAACAACATCGTGCAACCTTCGCTGTCCCGAATGCCACAGTGGACTGCGTTCATTCACCCGGCCCACGGGAATGCTTCAGCAGGAGCTTTTTCGCCGAGTCATCGATGAACTGTCACCTACACTTTCGTTCCTGACATTTTATTTTCAAGGTGAGCCGTACCTGCATCCTCAGTTTCTCGATATGGTAGGATATGCCTCGTCGAAGGGGATTTATACAGCAACGTCGACCAACGCGCACTTCCTGGATGAAGAAAATGCGAAGAAGACCATTACCTCCGGTCTCGATCGGTTGATCATCTCGATTGATGGAACGGATCAGGAAGCTTACGAATCATATCGGGTGGGAGGGAAGTTGGAGAAGGTACTGGAAGGAACGCGCATGATATTGAAGATGCGCGACGCCATGAGGTCGTTGACCCCGCATGTGGTTTTTCAGTTTCTGGTGGTGAAACCCAACGAGCATCAGGTTCCCGAAGTGTATCGATTGGCTCGCGAGATTGGCGTGGATCGGGTTGCATTAAAAACAGCCCAGATCTATGATTATCAATCAGGCTCACCGCTAATGCCCGATGCCGACCGCTATTCTCGTTATCGCAGAAATGATGATGGGACCTATTCCATCAAGAACGCGTTGCTCAATCATTGTTGGAAGATGTGGCAGAGTTGTGTGATCACATGGGACGGAAGAGTGGTGCCTTGTTGCTTTGACAAGGATGCTCACCATGTGATGGGTAACCTGGGCATTCAATCATTTGGTGAAATCTGGAAGAGCCGCGCCTATAATGACTTCCGTGCGTCACTGCTTCGGTCGCGAAGTGAAATTGAAATGTGCAGGAATTGCACCGAGGGTACTACGGTTTGGGCGTAGCGGAATTTTTTGTCAGTCCTTCGACTCCCTTAAAGTCAGTGCTGCATTTCCCACAGCCGGTAGCACACCCCTCTTTTGCCTGAAGATTGCGTATCAGCAAACTGGCTAAAAAGGCCAGAGCAGAGAGAAAAATAATGCCGACAAGAATTTGCTGGATCACGCAGTAAAGATAACCATATGGACAATAAACCGTTAAACCGGCAAAAAGATTCCGTTCATCAGCGGACACCGAGAACCGTTTTTGAACAGGCTCCCCCCTAAAACAGTATTGAAACGCACAAAATCCTCTCGGCACAAAAGTTGAACCAACAAAACTTTCTTTCCCTTACGATCATCTACTAAGAAAACGTCCATTCGTATGCTTCGCAATTACCTAAAAACAGCTATTCGAAATCTCTGGCGCGAAAAGGGAAGCACCCTGCTCAATGTGTCGGGCCTCACGTTGGGCATTGGAGCGAGCCTCATTCTTTTCTTGTTGGTCAACCATCACCATCATTTTGATAAATACCACACGAATTATGATCACATCTATCGTGTAAATACAAAGTCGAAGGGAAATTCAGGTGATGATTTTACATCGGGTGTTCCTTCGGTCTTGCCCGATGCTTTCCGGCTGGACTTTCCGGAAGCTGAAGAGGTTACCTTCACGTCCTACCGGGCGGGTGGACTCATCACCATTCCTCAAGGAAGTGGGGAACCGAAGAAATTCGATGAAAGCCGCGGGATATCATACGTTCAGCCCAACTTCTTTAGAATCTTTGACCGAAAGGTGCTGATGGGGAGCATTGACAAAGCGCTTGACGAGCCCAATGAAGCGGCCCTTTCGCGTTCATGGGCGATCAAGTACTTTGGTAAGGAAGACGCTTTGGGTGAAGTTCTCCGTTTTGAGGATAGGGAGTACAAGGTGACTGCTATTCTGGAGGATGTGCCGGACAATACCGACATCCCCATTTCACTCATGCTGTCCTATGCAACCGTAAAGAAGGAACTCGAGGATCACGGATGGAACAGCATCTGGAGTGATGAGCATTGCTATATTCTCTTGAAGCAGGGGGCTCGGAAAGAGGATATTGAAGCAAGAATGCCCGCCTTTGTCAAGAAGTACCTGGGCGACGATAATCGCGATGAGCAATCGTTTGTCCTGCAACCGCTGAGTGAAATTCACTTTGATGATCGCTTTGGAAATTATAACTACAATACGATCAGCCGGCAAATGTTGATGGCACTCAGTGTTATCGCAGCCTTTCTCCTGCTCACAGCCTGCATTAATTTTATCAACCTGTCAACCGCCGAAGCCATCAAGCGATCGAAGGAGGTGGGCATTCGAAAGTCGCTGGGGAGCACCCGGCGCCAGCTCATCACTCAATTTCTGGGCGAGACGACGCTCGTTACCGTAACGGCAGCTGTTTTGGCAGTGGTGCTGGTTCAGCTTTCGCTTCGGTTTCTCAATGCATTCCTGGATCTTGAACTTTCGCTGAGTTTCTCGAATCCGACGCATTGGGGGATTGTCCTGGGAATCATTGCTGTCGTGTCGACCATTTCAGGCCTTTATCCTTCATTGGTTGTCTCCGGTTTTAGCCCTATCCTCGCTCTAAAGAATAAGGTGTCTAACCGTGGGTCTTCGGGTTTCCATCTTCGTCGTGGCCTGGTCGTTCTGCAGTTTTTTATTTCACAGTTCTTGGTAATAGCTACGATCGTCATCATCGCACAGACGAACTACTTTCAGAGCAAGGACCTCGGATTCAGAAAAGACGCCGTGCTGACCGTACCGGTTCCAGGAATGAGTTCCCGCAACGACAGCACCAATTCTTCCAGGATGAAGACATTGCGAAATGAACTCATGAACCTTGGCGGGGTAGAGCTTGCCAGTTTGAATAATTCGCCCCCTTCTTCCGGCAGTGTAAGCGGCACGGGCTTCACGTTGGATGGTAGCGAGACATTTTATGAGACACAGGTGAAGACCATTGATGGAAATTACCTGGATTTGTTTGCGTTGACTTTGGTAGCCGGAGAGAATGTACTTGATTTGGATACGGCCAGGGGCTTCCTGGTAAATGAGAAGCTCGCTGAAATCACCGGACACAAGAACCCTTCGGATATTGTAGGAAAGAAAATTCGCATGTGGCGCAAAAATCTACCGGTGGTTGGTGTGGTGAAGGATTTTCACACCGTCTCGCTCCATTCGCCCATAGAGCCAACCATCATGCTCAACCGTATTGGGAACTATCGCTCACTTTCAATCCGAATACAGCCAGCGAATATGCAGGAGACGATAAGTCAGATTAAAGCAAAATGGGAAGCAACCTACCCGGAATTGGTGTTCTCCTATGAATTCATGGATGAATCCATTCGAGAGTTCTATGAAACCGAACAGCGCACGTCAGTATTGCTGTCTACCTTCACGTCACTGGCCATTTTCATTGGCTGCCTTGGGTTGTTTGGCCTCGCCTCTTTCATGGCCAATCAGAAGACGAAGGAGATTGGTGTGCGCAAAGTTCTTGGCGCCAGCATAGAGAATATCCTCATGATCTTTTCACGGGAATTCATCGTGCTCATCGGTGTGGGGTTCCTTCTCGCAGCGCCATTGGCCTGGTTCGGCATGAACCGATACCTCGACGAGTTTGCTTACAAGATAACGCTGGGTCCGGGAATTTTCCTGTCTGGCCTTGGGCTGACATTGTTGGTTGCCGGTCTGACGGTGGGGTATCGTTCTCTGCGGGCGGCGATGATCAACCCTGTTGACTCACTGCGATCAGAATAAGCCCCTTAGCCCAGGATGAGCTTCATGCCCGGTGAGAGCTGATTGGTCTTGAGATTATTGATGGCCTTGAGTTTTTCCACGGTCAGTCCTTTAAACTTCCTGGAGATGTCCCACAAGGTGTCACCCTCTTGTACGATGTAGGTCTTGTCGGCCGGTACAAGGTCGGCAGGGTTGACCGATGCCTGCGTATTGCGCTGTGCGGGTTTTACCCAAATGGTTAGCTTCTGTCCTGTACGGATCATGTTCCCGCGAAGGTTGTTCCAATTCCGCAGGTCATCAATCCGAACATGGTAACGTTGAGCGATGAGTCCCAGGGCATCGCCGTTTTGCACACGATACACCAGGGGCTCGCGC
>CAYMPU010000105.1:0-23753 GCA_964392375.1 uncultured Ohtaekwangia sp.
CCGGTGGTGAGTGATTATGCTGGACTTTTCCACGGACTGTCGTTTGATTCTTCTTCGGAAGTGGCCAACTTCATGATGTCTGCCTTCAAAGCAGGGACCTACGACAAGATTGAGATCGTCTATAACCAGTTCAAGAATGTAGCCACACAGGTATTGATCGTAGAGCAATACCTTCCTGTACTCCCCATGGCGTCAGGAAAGAAGGAAGATATTGACTATATCTTTCAGCCGAACCAACAGGAAATCATGAGTGGATTGATTCCGAAGTCGCTGAAGGTTCAGCTTTTCAAGACGCTTCTGGATTCCAGCGCCTCAGAGAATGGCGCACGCATGACGGCCATGGACAAGGCGAACGAGAATGCAGGCGAGATTCTAAAGGATCTTAAGCTTACCTATAACCGCACACGTCAGGCTGCGATCACGAAGGAGATCCTTGAAATTGTTGCTGGCGCAGAAGCGCTGAAGTCAGCATAGGTTTAGCCGCGGAATCGCCCTTTTAAGGCGGATTAGCATTGTCTTTGCGATGGTTTCATGTTATGAATGGCTCAAATCCTTTCATTTCGTATCCTTTCTTACATGATGGTCTCTTTCTAACGTTCATCCTGTACTTTCGTGCGGGATGTCTATAACCCAGCTTTTCAAAGGGGATTTGCAGAAGGTAATTGATCATTTACCGGTCGTGGTATTTGAGTATACTTTCTTTCCAGATGGCAGTCGAGGGTTTACTTACATTAGCCCGCGTTGCGAGGAGTTGTTGGGACTGCACCCAAATGCGATACTGGAAGGCCATCTTTCATTGAACAGTTTCATTCACCCGGACGATATCCACTTTTTTCATCAAAGCGTAGAGCAAAGTGTTCGTTCTTTAACAGAGTGGTCCTGGAAGGGACGGTGTAAGGGGAGACAGGGGTTCTTGTGGGTTGAGGCAAAAAGCAACCCAACGCAAATGGCCGACGGCCGTATCGTATACCACGGAATCTTTTCAGACATCACAGAGCAAAAACGACTAGAGGACGAACACAGGCTGACGGAGACCCGATACAGAAGCCTCATTGAGCAATTGCCCCTGGGAATTGTTGTCTATGCCCAAGGAGGTATCAAGTTTGTCAATACCCATGCGGCTCGACTCATGGGTGCTCAGCATCCAGAGGAATTGATTGGCAAGGACCCACGCATGTTGGTTCATCCGGACTTCTTGGAAATTGCTTTACAGCGCGTAGAGACTATTCTTCAGGGAAGAGCGGTGCCACCGATGGAAACCAAGTTTCTGCGCCTGGACGGAAGGGAGATTATTGTTGAGAGCGCTGGACATCCGTATGTATTTGAAGGACAACCAGCTGCACAAATTATTTTTGCTGATATCACGGATCGAAAAATTACCGAGGCGGGCTTTCGCAAAGCAGAGACCTTATTCTTTGAGCTGTTTCAGAATACCCCGTTGGCCATTGTCTTGCTCAATGAACGAAGTGAAGTGGTTCAAATCAACAAGGGGTTTGAAGGCCTTTTTGGATACTCCTATCATGATTTGGTGGGTCGAACGCTCACGGATGCGATTGTTCCTATTGAGTTGGAGCGTGAGGGGGACGATATTAATAATTTGATTACCGAAAACAAGGTAATACGGGTCGAGACTGTACGAAAGTCCAAGTTTGGTAATCGGGTATCGGTCATCATCTACGGAGTGCCTGTTGTATTGCGTGATGAAAAAATTGGCATCTTCGGGATGTATGTGGACATTACCGAAAGGCAGCGCGTTGAGGAAGAGCTAAAAATACGCAATGCTGAGTTGGATAACTTTGTTTATAAAGTATCGCATGATCTACGGGCGCCGCTGTCATCTGTGCTGGGTCTCGCTCATCTGGCTGCCATGCCGGGTAATCATGATGACCTCTCAAACTATGTTAAGCTAATGGGCGAGAAGGCACTTCAATTGGATCATTTCATAAGTGACGTACTGAGCCACTCGAAGAATCTGAAAATGGATATTTCTGTGGATCGGGTTGAACTTCGTGAAATTATTGATCGGACTTTTCGCGACTTGAATTACTTAACGGGTGCAGATAATGTAAGAGCAGTTGTTACCATCACCGGGCAGGACCTCTATAGTGACCAATGGCGATTAGGCGAGATCTTCAGGAATCTGATTTCAAATGCGATCAAGTATAGAAAATTGAACTACGCGGATGCTCAGGTTTCTATTGTTGTGGATGTACAGATGGATCATTGCGTCATCGTTGTAGAGGATAATGGCATTGGGGTCGAGGCTGCCATGGTACCCAGAATCTTTGAAATGTTTGTTCGAGCCACCAATCGATCGGATGGTAGTGGCCTTGGGCTATACATCGTAAAAAATGCCATTGAGAGGCTAAAGGGAACGATTTCAGTCGAGAGTGAGCTTGGCATCGGGACCCGATTCAGGGTCATTTTACCAAACCTCATTTCGAAATAACCTGTATCTTGCCGATCAGGTCTTATGGTTATTTCAGAAGTTCATCAGCCCCAGGAAGTAAGGGAATTTTTGCAATTACCCGTTCGTCTGTACAAGGATGCTCCGCATTGGATCAGGCCTCTGGACAAAGACATTGAGGCGGTGTTTGATCCCGAAAAGAACAAAGCCTTCCGTGATGGTGAGTGCACGCGATGGATTCTGAGAGATCCGTCTGGAGTGACCGTGGGGAGGGTAGCTGCCTTCATTTTGAAGAAGACCGCCAACAGGGGAAACGACCAGCCTACCGGGGGTATGGGATTCTTCGAGTGCATCAATGACCGTGAGGCAGCATTTCTCCTTTTTGATCAATGCAAAAGCTGGCTTTACGAGCGCGGTATGGAGGCCATGGACGGGCCAATAAATTTTGGAAGCCGTGAGAAATGGTGGGGCCTTCTCGCCGAAGGTTTTGATCAGGATCCGAATTACCAATGCAATTACAATTTTCCCTATTATGTTGAGCTTTTCGAAGCGTATGGGTTTAAACTCTACTTTAATCAGCTGACATTCACCCGAAAAGTGATGGAGCCTTTATCCGACAGGTTGAACTACAAAGCCGAATTAGTCGGGAAGGACCCCGATTATGCATTTCGATGTTTGTCCAAGAAAGAAATCGGCAAGCTTCCGGATCTGATTTTGAGAGTTTATAACCGCGCATGGACGAACCGGGCTGAGACTCCTGAGTTGAATCAGGCGCAGGCACGCATACTGGTTAAGCAAATTAAACCTATATTGGACCCGGGCTTACTGTGGTTTGGTTTTTACAAGGAAGATCCGGTCGCTTTTTTTCTCTCGTTGCCAGAGATCAATCAGTGGTTTCGGCATGTTAATGGAAAGCTCAACTGGTTAGGGCTCCTGAAACTTGGGTGGTTCAAACTCATGGTTCCAAATAGAAAAGCTTTTGGAATTCTATTTGGCGTGGTCCCGGAGCACCAGGGAAAAGGTGTTGACGGAGCGCTCATCGTGGCCGCACGGCAACTGTACCAGTCCGGAAAACTTCCGTATACCGAGTATGAAATGAACTGGATTGGCGACTTCAATCCAAAAATGATACAAGTAGTGGAACAAGTTGGAGCCCGCGTAAATAAGCGTCATATTACATACCGGAAACTCTTCGACGAAAGCAAACCCTTCAAGCGCCATCCCATTCTAGCTTAAGCCATGATCGAACAAGAAGAGTCGAAGTCTAGCTTCCTGTGGAAGAATCTATTTCGCGGATTGATCTGGTTTGCGGTGATTCTGACGGCCTATATATTAGCCGCTGAGGAGATTGAAGTATACGAAAAGGAGATCAACGCTGTGGGTGACCGCCTCCCGTTGTTGCTAAGTATCTTTACCATATCCGAAGTTGTTTTTGGCATAATCCCCCCCGAGTTGTTCATGCTGATCTGGCAGTCAAAAGGAGTTCTGTCGGAGTACATCATCAACCTCACGTACCTTACCTTGATTTCTTACGTGGCAGGAATTTTGGGGTATTACATTGGAAAATTTTTTTCCAAAACACCACTTTACCAGCGAATGCACGAGCGCTATCTGAAGAAGTACGACACGAAACTTCAGCGTTATGGGTTGTACCTTGTGCTTGTAGGCGCGATTACGCCAGTGCCTTTTTCAGCGACATGCATGCTGGCCGGATCGGTGCATACACCAATCAATAAGTTCTTACTCGTTTGTATTTCCCGCATCATTCGTTTTGCGGGATATGGCTGGGCCGTGTGGGCCGCTCCAAATTACTTTACTTAGATGCTGCCCCTGCTCCGATAACTGTATGCTTGCTGGATAGGTACGAGTAGATGGCCGGAATAACAAAGAGGGTTAATACAGTAGAAAAGAGCATACCACCAATAACCGCGATCCCCATAGACACCCGACTTTCTGAGCCGGAACCCAGAGCAAGAGCAATAGGAAGAATGCCCAAAATGGTAGCCAAACTCGTCATGATGATTGGGCGGAACCGCGACTCTGCTGAACCAATCACGGCATCCATAACATTCATGCCCTGCTCTTTGCGCTGGTTGGCAAATTCTACGATCAGGATGCCATTCTTTGTCACAAGGCCAATCAACATGATGATACCTATCTGACTGAAGATATTTAGTGTCTGCTTAAAATACCAGAGCGAGAATAGAGCGCCAGCCAACGCCAGTGGTACCGTGAACATAATTACAAGGGGATCTTTGAAGCTCTCGAACTGACCAGCGAGAACAAGGTAGATAATGGCGAGTGCAATAATGAAGGCCATAATGATGCTGGATGAACTCTCCGCAAATTCCCGTGCAGAACCGTCCAGGCTTGTGGAGTAGCTCTCGTCAAGGACCTCATCAGCGATACGTTGCATTTCCTTGATTCCTTCACCAAGAGCAACACCCCGGGCAAGCTGAGCTTGAACCTTGGCCGATGAATAGCGATTGAAACGGTATAATTGAGGTGGCTTGCTCTGCTCCTCCATCGTTACAAGGTTGTCAAGCTGAATGAGTTCACCTTTCTTGTTTTTGACATACAGTGATTTGAGGTCCAGTGGTTCGTTACGGTCTTTTCGCTCCACCTGGCCGATGATTTGATACTGCTTTCCATCCATGATGAAGTTGCCAAAACGGGTACCGCTAAGGCCGAGTTGCAGTGTTTGAGCAATGTCAATCACATTGACACCAATGTTGCGTGCCTTGTCGCGGTCAATGGAAATGTTGATTTCAGGCTTATTAAACTTTAGGTCCAGGTCGACAAATGTGAACTTGGGACTCGCTGACGCCTTGCTCATAAATGCTGGCAGAACAGCTTTTAACTTCTCTATGTTTGAGCCCTGAATAACAAATTGCAGCGGGAATCCCCCCCGACGGTCGCCTCCGATGGTTTGTGTTTGTGTTACGTAGGTTCGTACGCCGCTGAATTGTTTCGCCTTTTCGGTAATGTCATCAACAATCTGCTGTTGTGTTCGGTTGCGTTCATCAACCGGTTTAAGAATAACACGGACCAGTCCGGAGTTTACGCCCATGGTGCCAAAGCCTGGTGCGGTAACGCTGACGAGACCTGAGTTCTCGGGAATTTCCGATTGTAAAAAGTTGGTGATGTCCATGATATAGCCATCCATGTATTCGAAGGTGGCTCCTTCGGCGCCTTGTGCCATAACGCGGAACTCACTCCGGTCTTCGAGCGGCGAAAGTTCAGAGGGAATGGTTCGCACCATAAGAACAATCAGGGCAATAGAGAGTACGAGAATGACAGCGGCCATCCACCGCCGCAACATAAAACTGTGGAGCGCTGAAGCGTATTGTTGGGTTAACCATTGGAAGAAGGGTTCGGTTTTCCGATAAAGCCAGGGTTGCTGTTCACGGCGTTTGAGAAGTTTGGAGCTCATCATCGGTGTCAATGTGAGCGAAACAAATGCGGAGATTGCTACGGAACTGGCGACCACGAGACCAAATTCCCTAAATAGTCTTCCGGTCAGTCCCTGAAGAAAAATGACAGGAAGGAACACAGCGACTACGGATACGGTTGTAGAGATTACTGCGAAATAGATTTCTGCTGATCCCTTTTTAGCAGCTTCCAATGGATCTTCTCCTTCTTCAATCTTTACGTAGATGTTCTCAAGCACAACAATCGCATCATCGACGACAAGGCCAATGGCCAGCACGATAGCTAGCAGCGTAAGGACGTTGATGGTGAACCCGAGAAGGTACATAACGAAGAATGAGCCGATCAACGAAATCGGAATAGTGGCAATAGGGATTATTGTCGTACGCCAATCGCGGAGAAAAAAGAAGATAACAAAAAGTACAAGACTAAAGGCGATAATGACTGTCTCTTCCACTTCCTTGATGGAACTACGAATGAATTGAGTAGAATCCCAACTCATATAGTATTTGATGTCGGCAGGAAGATCTGCCTTGATTTGTTCAAGCTTCTGATAAAGCCTGTCAGCGATTTCAATATTGTTGGCCCCAGGTTGGGCTACAATGGCAAGTGCGATGCCAGGCTTTCCGTCGCGGCGAAGGAGCGTCCGGTCATTCTCAGGATATAATTGGGCATATCCCACGTCGCTGAACCGAACAATATTGTCCCCGTCATCCTTGATGATGAGATCATTGAAATCGGTCACCGTGGTAAGTCTGCCCATGGTACGCACTGTAAGCTCCGTGTTTTGGCCTTCTACGCGACCGGAGGGCAATTCGACATTCTCACGGTTGAGCGCCTGAAGAACATCGGTGGGTGCAAGTTTCAATGAAGCGAGCTTGATGGGGTCCATCCAGAGGCGCATGGAATAGCGTCGCTGACCCCATAGCTGTACAGAACTGACACCAGGGATGGTTTGAAGTCGCTCTTTGAACATCACTTCACCCACTCTGGATAGGTCCAGGAGATCTCTATTATCACTGGCCACCGAGAGAAAGATTATGGGCCCGGAATCAGCATCAGCCTTTTCTACAACAGGAGGATCCACGTCACGTGGAAGGTTGAAGAGTGAACCAGATACTTTATCTCTGACATCGTTGGCAGCGGCTTCAATGTTGACACCGAGTTCAAACTCTACCGTAATGCTGCTACGACCTTCGCGGCTCACCGAGGTGAGTGTGCGAATCCCGGCAATGCCGTTGATTGCGTCCTCCAGAGGTTCCGTAATTTGAGATTCGATAACGTCGGCGTTTGCGCCAATGTAGCTGGTAGATACGGTAACTACAGGTGGGTCAACGCTTGGAAATTCACGGATACCCAGGAAGGAGAACCCGATGTATCCGAAGAGGATAATCACCAGGGACATGACGATCGCCAATACGGGACGGTTGATGCTGATGGTAGAAAGGCTTGCCATGGTGGTCCTTAATTTGCCTTTGTTACCAGAATAGGAAGTTCGTCACGAAGCTGAAGAATCCCGGTAGTGATAACGGTATCACCGGGCTGCAAACCTGAAAGGACTTCAATGGATACGTTCGTCCGGGTCCCTGTTTCAATGGCTACTTCTTTTGCTTTCCCGCTTCTGACAACATACACGGTTTGCCCCCGTTGGCCGGGGATAACTGCCTGTGTAGGGATCAAAAGAGCGTCTGACTTGGACCCAAGAACGAGATCAACTTTTACGAACTGCCCTGGAATCAAGACTCCTTTAGAGTTATCAGCCAGGGCACGCAGTTTCAACGTTCGTGTCTCCTCGTTGATGCGCGGCTCAATGGCATATACCTCACCGACAAAGACACGGGATGTATCATTTTCAATCGTGAATCGAATTTTCTTTCCGGCAGCGATCAGGGGGCTGTACCGGCTTGGGACTGCAAATTCAATTTTGGCCGGTGAATTATTGTACAATGTGGCGATCACTGTTGCTGGCGATATGTAAGCCCCATTACTTACGTAACGTAGCCCGATGACACCGTCGAAAGGAGCAAAAATGCGCGTTTTCTGCAACTGGGCTTCCAGTAATTTGATATCGGAGATTGTTGTATTCAGACGGTTTAGCGCATTGTCATATTCCTCCTGGCTGATAGCGTCTTTCTTGAATAGCTGGCGCTGTCGGTACTCATTGTCTTTGTTGAGTTTTTGCATGTATCGTTGCTTTTCAATCTGAGCACGAATTTCTTCGTCGTTGATCTGCACGAGCAATTCACCCTTCTTCACTGTGGCTCCCTCTTTGAAGTTAATCTTCGTAATTTTTCCGTTCGCTTCACTCTTGAGCTCCAGAGACTCGTTGGCAATGATAGAGCCTGTGATGACAAGCGTATTGTCGAAGGATACAGGTTTCAGAATGGAGCCTTGTACCTGTAGCAGACTTTGAACAGGACCTCCGGCAGGCTTACTTTCTTTTTTTTCAAAGAGACCCAACTTTGGGAGCGCCAGTAAAAAGATTACGATGAGCGTAATGAGTATCGTCAGGATGCGTTTGGTCATTCGACTAGGTAATTCGTTCGTAAGCGTGTTAGCGTGCGGTGAGGAATTGTTTGTACAGCGAGAGAACCTGAGGAATTACCAGGTGTTGTTCATCATTGCAAACCACGGCGTCCGCTCTCTTCATCTTTTCTTCGTCTGCCCATTGGTTGTTCATAATATTCTTGACCTCTTGTTCTGTTCGTTGTGGGTCCCTGACCAACACCCGTTTTAATCGGATATGTGCAGGGGCATACACAACGATGACTCGCCCTAGCGATGCATTTACTCCTGCCTCATATAACAGCGCGGCTTCCCGAATAACGAAAGAACTTTCCTTGTACTTCTGTACCCATGCATCGTAATCCAGACCAACCCGGGGGTGAACCAGGTCATTTAACGTTTTAAGGCGCTCCGGGTTCCCAAAGACGGTCTGGCTCAGATGGGCACGGTTCAGACTGCCATCGGGATGGTAGGACAAGGTTCCGAATTCTTTCTTGATTTGTTCGACCAGTATTCCGTCAGTGGTCATTAATTTTTTCGCACGGGAGTCTGCATCATAGATCGGAATCCCGAGGCAGTGGAATATCCTGCAAACAATGCTCTTTCCTGAGCCGATTCCACCCGTAATACCAACTTCCAGCGGACGATTCATCTTCAAGGCTGTTTTCTCACCATGATAGAATCGATATGTATTTCGCTGACGTAGGCAGGAACTCCGGTAATTACCGGCATAATTCGGGCAGAATCTCCCTTTTCTAACCGAAGCGGGGGAAGCGAAACGGTCATCGTAGATTTATCAGTGGCAAATTGCTCAGCATTTCTTTGAGGAATGACCATCGAACAGGTAATACTGTCGTGGTCGGAGATCAAACCAATGTTTTTGGATGGCACAAGCCCCATCAGCAAGGATACATTCGTTATTGGCCCAACTTCAAACATGACCTCTGCCACCGGCGGATTTCGAGAAATGAATTCTCCATGATCAACATGCACTTCGAGACTTTCACGGTAATGTCCTCCGATGCGCTTCCCAACGACATTCAATGGGAGTGTTTCCCCCAAGCTATTGATGTAGGACTTGGGACCATCAACTGCGATTGAGTCGGGCAGAATAGTTACGGGGCTTATTCTCCCAAGGTTCTTCTTGAATGTCAAACCATCCAGAAGCGCAGTCAGTTTTATTTTGCGGGATACTTTGGGCTCAATCGAAAGGCGAAGCGTATCAAGCACTACGTAGTTCAATTGGAGGGCCCCCAATTGACTGACTACCTGTGGCACCAGAGCGGCGCCGGGGATACGGTGTACATCCGTGGGGCGCTCCAAGGGCAACGTAACGACCGGAACCCTTTGCCCCAAAGTTTTTCGCAAAAGTTCCCATCCAATACCGTTGATATTCACCATCAATTGGGCGGGAATGGCTTCAGCGGGCGCGTACTTTGTTTCGTCAAACTCTACCCTCAGTGGGAGCGAGAGATTGGTTGAGTAGTTCTTGTTTAGAGCGTTGAAGATCCAAAAGACGGCCGCGGCAAACAGGCAGAGCGCGAAGGCTTTCCAGTTGGTGCGGTCGAATCGCAATAGGTTACTGATGACACGGAGGAACTTCAAATGTTGATGGTCTGGTTACGGAACGCGGACTGGTTATTCGATCTTTTTCACGGCTCCTGCCGCACTCTTGCTTGAGTCCATGGAAATTGATGATTTTGAAAAGCGAATCCTTGCGCCACGCTCAAATTCGAGCACGAAGGTATCGTCTTCAATTTCAGCAACGCGGCCATGGGCTCCGCCAATAGTCACGACGAGATCACCTTTCTTAACTTCTTCTACGAATTTCTTCTGGTCTTTGGCTTTTTTCTGCTGCGGGCGGATCATGAAAAAATAGAAGATACCGATGATGGCAACCATGAAGATCATGGAACTCCATCCGCTTCCGGTGGTCTGGGCTTGTAAGAGTATGGCAAACATGGGAGTTAGTGTGTTTTTATTGCGGCAAAGGTAGTGGTTTTTGAATGGAGACGGTAGCAATAAAAAAGTCCCGGTGAAGGGACTTTTTGGTCTTTCGCCACCGCTTTACTAGCGCGTGGGACCTTTCATGTCACCTTTCGGCGTAACCATCGCCTTGAAGCGTAGTGTGGTCGTCTTGGGCCATGTGTTGGCCGTAACCGTAATGGTCTTGTTGTTGATACCAGGCTTTCCATTGCTGTCGAACTCGGCCTTCACAAAGCCCGATCCGCCAACAGGTATGGGGTCTTTTGACCAGTCAGGGACAGTGCATCCGCAAGACGGTTGTGCGCTTTGAATGATCAGTGGTGCTTCGCCCGTATTCTTGACTTTGTAAATGTGTGTTACTTTTTGGCCTTCATTGATCGTTCCGAAATCGTGATCGGTGGTCTCATAGACAGCAAGCGGGAGTGGGCCTTCTGGCTTCTCATCCGCTACAGCGGGCGTGGCCGCAGCGGGCGCCGTAGCACTCGCAGCCTTGTTGGATTCAATCTGTGCAAGGCGGCTTTCTAGTTCTGCAATCTTCTTTTCAGCAGCTTTGTCTTTGCAGCCAGGGAGCAGCAACATAAGGCCGGCTGCGAGGGCGAGAATGGAAATGCTCTTTTTCATTTGTTGATAATTTTTCAGTGTTCGGTAAAAGTAGATAGAAATGGAAAGTGTAGGGTTTTCTTAACAAATCATTAACTCTTTTGGTTTCCACGGATTTGTTCCAGGAGGTCGTCTACGTCTTCCAGCAGGCGTTCTGCCTTTCCCTTTGCCTCGGAGACTACTTTTTGTCCCTGTGATTTTGCTTCTGTTGTTAAGGGAGTTTCCTTTCCAGTCATCAGATCATTCAGAAATTCCTCAAGGGTTTTCTTGTACTTATCCAGCTTGAAAGAGAGTTTCTCGCGGGTGTTGGATCCCTTGTCCGGTGCATAGAGCACCCCCAGGATAGCGCCGGCGGCTGCACCAGCCAGGAATGCAATGAGGGCGTTACTACTGTTCTTGCTCATGATCATTGAATTTGGACAACAAAGATAAAGCAAAGGCGCGAAAGTCGGTAGCCACTGAGGGCCTCAAAAGAGGCCTATTTGTTGTCAATCAAGCCTCTTCCACTTTTTTTGATCTTCCCGGATTCGACCAATTCTTTGGCCATTACGTCCAAAATACCATTGATGAATTGACGGCTTTTTGGGGTACTGTACTGTTTTGCAAGTTCGATGTACTCATTAATGGTAACTTTTACCGGGATATTAGGGAAGCTCGTCATTTCGGCCAATGCCAGATCCAGAATAACACGGTCCGTGAGAGGCAGGCGATCGACTTCCCAATTCTTGGTGTGACCCGCAATCAGTTTGTGATAAGATTCGTCGAGCTCCACTGCGTTGACGAACAACTTTTCGACAAAACCCTTGTCATCCTCCCAGTTGAGTGACAGTTTTTGAATCTCTACGGTCCCTGTTTCGGAGAGCGATTTAACAGTTTTGTCGGTCATACTGCGAATGATCTCATGATCTTCGGCCCACCACAAGTCAAGCTCCTCGAAATGCGCATTGATGGGTGTTTTGCCAAGAATGATTTTACGAACGAGGTGTTTAATGAAGTTGGCGTGATCTTCGGACGTTGGCTTGGTCAAGCCGAGATACTCCTTAAATGCCTTATCGGGCTTGAGGCAATCGCGAAACCATCCCCGCACAAGTTCGAAATGCTGATCCCAGCCACCGCCTTTGCGGAGTGTCTCTTTCCGCAACTCGGCGTTGTCGCGGAGGGCTTGAACCATCGGGCTGGAATGGAACACATCGGCTGTTATCCGCTTGTCCTGCGCGGCGGCGGCCTCCAGTGCAGGAATGAGGTTGAGGACAGCGAAGTAAAGCGTATTGATTTTCTCGACCTCCAGTATGATTTGCTTGCGGAAATAGGCGAAATCTTTCTTTGTCTGCTTCGCATGAGTCGTCAATGCGTCGTCAATCGACTTGGAGATGCGTGGGTCTGAACTTTTCTGGATCTCTTCACCCTTGAATTTCTTTTCAAACAGTCTGATGGCCACCTCGCGCTGGCCCTTTAGCATTTCTTTATCCTGAACCTTCATTGAATTGAGGTCGGGTTTGAAAAAATCGTCGATGGAGTCGAGTGCCAGTAAGTAATTGGCTTCATTGCATTGCTCATAGGCAAAGAGGCTCTGCATAATCTTGATCCGAAGGGTTCGTCGGTTGAGCATGACAAGGAACAGTAAAAAAGAAGGCTGCAAGTTACATTATGTGGTGGATAAATGGTTGTTTTGAACCAAAATTTGCTTGGCCCGTATATGCTCGGGCATCCAGGCCCACATGAAGGAACTTGCGCATCTGAATCGCTATCTTCTCCGTTACAAGGGACACCTGTTCTGGGGCCTCATCTTTGTCATCATCTCCAACATCTTCCAGATCGTACCGGCACAAATGGTCCGCCGTTCAATTGACCTGGTGACCGAGAACATCAATTTGTATCGATCGTTTGGGCAGACCAATGCTCAGGAAGAGTTCTTCGATGTGTTTACGCAAGGAATCCTCCTGTATGCGATCCTCATTCTCGTAATGGCTCTCCTGCGCGGACTTTTCCTCTATTTTGTTCGCCAGACTCTTATTGTAATGAGTCGTCGAATCGAGTACGATCTCAAGAATGATATCTTCCAGCACTACCAGACCTTGCCGCTGAGCTTTTACCGACGCAACAATACTGGGGACCTGATGAACCGTATCTCGGAAGATGTGGGTCGGGTGCGTATGTACCTCGGCCCCTCGATCATGTATGGACTGCAGCTAATCACCCTGTTCATTATGCTTATTCCGGTCATGTTCACCATCAGTGTGAAACTGACGTTGTTCGCTCTGATTCCCCTTCCGTTACTTTCCTTCAGCATCTACTACGTGAACAACATCATCGAACGTCGATCAGAAGAAATTCAGAAGAGCCAATCACGTCTAAGCACGTTCGTCCAGGAAGCATTCTCAGGTATCCGGGTGCTAAAGTCATTCAATCGGGAGAAGGAATCCATTGGTCGGTTTACGGTCGAGAACGATGAGTACAAGCGTAAGTCGCTCCGTCTAACACGCGTACAGGCGCTCTTTTTCCCGTTGATGTTCGGCCTGATCGGGCTCAGCACCATTCTTACTGTATATGAGGGGAGTGTTGAAGTAATTGCTGGCGCGCTGACATTTGGCAATATTGTGGAGTTTGTCATCTACGTGAACTTGCTCACCTGGCCAGTGGCCTCGCTGGGCTGGACCAGTAGTCTGGTGCAGCGAGCTGAAGCATCACAGAAGCGAATCAATGAATTCCTCAGGATTGAATCCGATATCCGGTCACAAAAAGATCTCATCCATCCGATTGAGGGAAAGATCGAATTTCGAAATGTGTCGTTCACCTATCCGGATACCGGAATTCAGGCGATACGAAACCTATCCTTTGTGCTTGACCCTGGCGATTCACTCGCGGTGATTGGTGCAACAGGCTCAGGCAAAAGCACAATCGCCAACCTGATTTCCAGGCTCTACGATGTTAGCGCAGGTGAAATTCGCATCGATGATATTCCCATCGTGGACTTTAACATTACAAGCCTGCGTAGCCAGATCGGTTATGTGCCGCAGGATGTTTTTCTGTTCAGCGACACCATCCTGAACAATATTGGGTTCGGTTTGGATCAGCCCGATGAGGAGAAAGTCTTGAAGGCCGCCAAGGATGCCGATGTATACCACAACATCATGAGTTTTCCTCAAGGATTTGCGACCCGGGTAGGCGAGCGGGGCATTACCCTGTCGGGAGGTCAGAAACAGCGGGTGTCGATGGCACGCGCCATTGTCAGAGAGCCGCGGATTCTAATGCTCGATGATGCTCTTTCGGCAGTGGACACGAAAACGGAGAACACGATTCTAAACAGTATGCGCAGGGTCATGCTGGGCCGTACCACGCTCATTGTCTCGCACAGAGTGTCGTCAGCCAAGCTGGCCAATAAGATCATTGTGCTGCAAGATGGTGCGATTGCAGAAGCGGGCACACATGAAAGCCTGATGAAGCATGAAGGGCTCTACCGCGAACTGTATGATCGACAAATGAAAGCAGACGCCCCGGAGGAATAGTTCAGTCTGGCTTGAGCTTAACGTAGGTGAGTTTGTACGTTACTTGCGTCCCTCCTTCATTGTCAACGCGGATACCTTCGAGCAGTTCACCCTTTTCATCCCAGGTGAACGTAAATGATGTGTCCTTTCCTTTAGGAACGAAATGCTTGTAGACAAGGATGCTTCCTGTTTTGGTTTCCTGAAATTCACCGATAATGGAGTAGCTGGTTTGATCTTGCTTATTCAGCGACAGTTCAATATACCCTGCACCGCCCTGTTCACGAAGAATGGCCACCGTGGCATAGTTTTCTTTTCTGTCGGTTGTTTTCTCCTTTGGTTCGCCGAGGAGGTTATTTTTCTTCTTCATCACAATCCCGGAAACAGTATACACCCCCTCAATGGAATTGTTTGTCTCTTTTTGCATATAGCGGTTGATCAGCTCCTGAAAGTTCATTTGCCTGAAGGCCGCACTTTTCTTATCCGACTTGGTGTTGATTTGGTGTATGATGCATCCTTGCGTGAAAAGAAGTGGAAGCAACAGCATGGTGGCTGAACGCAATCGCATACGGAATCATTATCAAAAAACGTACCGTAATCCTACCCCTCCCTGGAATCGTTGGTACCCAGGGTCAATCAACGCATCGGTAAAAATTTCAACTTCGATGAAGGCGGAAATGGGCAGTGAGAAATACGAATATTCGAAGCCGACAAGAAATACGGGTCCATAGGTAAATCTTGTTTCTGTGAATTTCCCAAACTTGCCATCATCCTGGTTATTGGACTGGTCATTGAAGTTATAGTCATATTCGATTTCTGTGTTACGCCACTGCCAGCCAGCTCCGGCATACAACTGAAGTCCTTTGGATATTTTTTCTGCATCCCATTGGTAGAGGAATTTTGTCTCCAGGAACCAGTCCACCACAGCCTTGTGCGCCAGGTAGGTAATGGATTGGTCATTGTTCAGGGTGTCTGGCAAGTACGAGTTGAAGGCTTCACGATAGTACTTGTTGTACAAACCACTTGCGGCCTTCCCGGCGTCAACTGCGAATGAAAAGTTCTTGTTAGCGTAGAATTTATACGCCAAGGCAAACGGATCACCCAACTTGAAGCCAATGCCCTGATACGGATAACGACTTTCCTCGAAAATGGGGCAAATAATACGGGCTTTGTTACCCCCTACGCGGGGAACAGAAAATGACGAACTGCGACGACTGTGCTTGGTTTGCGCAAAGCCTTCCATCGTCAGCAGCACGACCAACAGCGCAATGAGGGGAATTAGTGGCGAACGCATCAAACAAATATAGCCAATTTGATACAATGACTTCGTGGTAGCCGATAGGCATCAAACTGCCTCTTTGTATTGCATTTTATAGAGCTGGGCATACAATCCATGCTGTTCCAGCAGGTCTTCGTGACGTCCGGATTCTTTGATTTCACCCTTGTCCATCACCAGAATCGTATCTGCCTTTTGAATGGTCGATAACCGGTGTGCGATGACAATGGAGGTGCGTCCGCGCATCATGCGACCTATCGCTTCCTGGATCATCGACTCAGTCTCTGAATCGACGGAGGAGGTCGCTTCATCGAGAATCAGAATCTTGGGATGATATACCATGGCGCGTATAAACGATAATAACTGGCGTTGACCTACGGATAGGGTAGAGCCACGCTCCATAACCTGATAATCGAGCTTTCCCGGTAGCCGTTCAATAAAGCGAAGCGCACCCACTTCGTCCGCTGCCTTCAGAATCATCTCATCGGTGATGTCTGGGTTGCCCAGGGTAATATTGCTTCGAATAGAATCGGAAAACAAAAATACATCCTGCATAACCACACCAATGTGCCTGCGCAGGAACCCAACTTCATATTGTTGAATGTCTACATCATCAATCTTGATCGAGCCGCGCTGGATATCATAGAAACGATTCAGCAGACTGATCACCGAAGATTTTCCTGCTCCTGTGGCGCCAACGAGTGCAACCGTCTGACCTGCTCCGATGCGAAAGGAAATATCTTTGAGGATGTTTTCGCCCTCGTTGTACGCAAAGGATACATGCTCAAACGAAACGTCTCCACGCAAGGTCTCGGCAGTGTGCATTCCATTGGGTATCACATGTTCCTGACTGTCGAGAAGGTTGATGATGCGTGACGAACTGACAATTCCCATTTGCAGTGTGTTGTAACGGTCTGCGATCATTCGAATGGGGCGGAAGAACATCTGAATGTACATGATGAACGCTGTGAGCGTGCCGATGGTAATACCCGTCTGTTCCTGATGGATAACACCACGCGCCCCGTACCAGACCAGCAAGCCGATACCCATGGCGGCAATGATTTCGGCTACGGGAAAATAAACGGAGTAATACAGCACGGAACGAAGGTTGGAGTTCAGATGCTCCTTGTTGATCTCTTTGAATTTTTCAAATTCCCGCTGCTCGCTGCCAAAGATTTGAACAATGTTCATTCCGGTGATATGCTCCTGCACAAAGGAATTGAGATTGGCGACCGCATTCCGAACGTCGTTGAAAGCTACCTTAATTTTTTCCTTGAAAATGTAAGTAGCCAACAACATGAGGGGGAACGTGCAAAGACTGATCAACGCCATACGCCAATCGACCCAAAACATGAATAGCAAGATGAAGACAATCTGCAGCAGATCGCCTGCCATGGCAGCAAGGCCTTCACTGAAAACATCGGCTAACGTTTCAACATCGGAGATGGTTCGTGTCACCAGACGGCCGATAGGGGTCTTATCGAAGAACCGGAGACGAAGACTGATGAGGTGGCTGTAGAGTTTAATACGAATATCCCGGATCACATATTGACCAATTCGTCCGGACAGATACGTATGCACATATTGAAATGCCGATTGAATCACGAGCAGCCCAAAGACCAGCAGCATCATGTTTACCATAGACCCATAGTCGCCCTTAGCGACATCGTCGTCAAGGGTTTTGAGAATAAGCAGGGGGCGGACGGCTGTGAGGATGCCCAGAACCACGGTTAGTACAATGATGATGTAGAAACGTCCCTTATACGGCTTCACAAAGGAGATCAGACGCCTGAGGACCTTGAAGTCAATAATATTGCCGCTGCTAACCTTCTCTTTTTCCACGGTGCGCTAGTTAATAAAAATCTGCCGAGGATACTTCACCTTGGCCAGGAAGAGCCCTTCCGCTGGAACATTCATGCCTGCCTTCTTCCTGTCCTTGCTGCTCAGAATGGTCTTGAAATCTTCAATAGTCGTTTTGCCGGTACCAACATCCAGTAGCGTACCAATCACAGCCCGAACCATACCGCGCAGGAATCGGTTGGCCGTAATGGTGAAGATCAACAGATCCCCCTTTTGTGTCCAGCGGACCTTCTTCACGGTGCAATGGAAATGGTCTACATCGGTCTTCACTTTGCTAAAGCACTCAAAGTCGTGCTTGCCCATGAGTAACGCAGTGGCTCGGTTCAGGTTTTCAAGATTGATGGGTTTAAAGAAGTAAAAGGAAAGCCCCTCGCGGAGAGGATCTTTACTGCGGGTGATATGATAATGGTAGGTCCTCTCCCGAGCAGCGTATCGGGCACTTGCCTCGGGCTTCACTTTTCGTATCGACCGAATGGCTATATCGCGGGGAAGGAAGGAGTTTAGCCGTTGTAGGAGTTCAGCTTTGTCGAACGGCTTGATGATATCTGTATGAAAGAATTGCTGTATGCAATGCACACCCGTATCCGTGCGTCCACTGCCCACAATAGAGATTTCTTCACGCACCAATTGACGTAACACTTTTTCGACTACGGTCTGCACACCGAGGGCATTGCGCTGCGATTGCCAACCGTGGTAGTTTCGTCCGTTGTAGGTGATCTCAAAAAAATAGCGCATCAGCAACGTTCATAAATGACGGCAGCTCCCTGGCCGACGCCGACACACATGGTGGCTAGACCGTACCGCACATTTCGTTTCTGCATTTCATGGATCAAGGTCGCGCTGATCCTCACTCCACTGCAGCCCAGAGGATGACCAATGGCGATTGCCCCACCGTTCACATTTACGTTGTCCGGGTTGAGCTGGAGGTCGTTTATGCAGGCCAGCGACTGAGAGGCAAACGCTTCATTCAATTCGACAAGACCGATGTCGGCAACCGTGAGTCCGGCACGCTTTAGTGCCTTTCGGGTTGCTGGGACAGGGCCGACCCCCATAAAAGCCGGATCTACACCCGCTACTGCCATGGATACGATGCGCGCCAGAGGCTTGACGCCTGGTTGTTTTGTGAAATTCTCGTCGGCAAGGATCGCGACGGCGGCACCATCATTGATTCCTGAACTATTGCCTGGGGTGACGGTGCCACCCTCCTTGAATGCCGGCTTCAATAATGATAATTTTTCGAGGGTTGTTTCGCGGGGGTATTCATCGGCGGCGAACACCACAGTATCTTTTCCTTTGGTAACGGGCACAACAATTCGTTCTGTCTGGAACTTTCCACCAGCCTCGGCTTTCGCATATTTTAGTTGAGATGCCAGTGCAAATTGATCTTGCTCGTTGCGGCTGATGTTCCACTTCACAGCAACATTCTCCGCTGTTTCGCCCATAGAATAGGGGTGATACATCTTTGCAAGTACTTTATTGGTGAATCGCCACCCCAACGTGGTATCGTACACTTCTGTTTTTCTTGAGAAGGCCTCATCGGGTTTAGCCATGACATAGGGCGCGCGACTCATGCTTTCTACTCCGCCGGCAATACATACTTCACCGAGTCCGCCAGCAATAGCTTGGGAGGCGTTCATGATGGCTTGGAGACCGGACGCACAGAGACGATTAACCGTCACCCCGGCAATGCTGGTGGGCAATCCGGCGAGAAGCAGTGCCATACGGGCTACGTTGCGGTTATCTTCACCAGATTGATTGGCGGCCCCAACAATAACGTCTTCAATCCGGTCGGGGGAAACGATGGGATTCCTTTTCATCAGTTCGCGAATGGCATGGGCCAGAAGATCGTCGGGGCGCACCCCGGAAAGGGCACCAGCGTATTTGCCGATGGGAGTGCGAAGAATATCAAGAATATAGGCAGTTTTCATAGCAGCGCTTTCGATGGCTGAACTACGGAGAAATTCATACTTTTGCGCGGCTCAAGTTAGCGCAACCATCCTATGTGGCAAAGAAAGCAAACGATATTCCTGGCGCTGTCCGGCGCCTGCATGATCCTGATGATCTTCTTTCCGGCCTGGCAGGCCATCGATAATGGCATCGAAAAAGTGCTTTTTCCGCTCCATTACAGTGTCATTGAGAATGGGCAAAAGACCACCGTCTATTTCCCTTATGCCCTGAGTGCCATCCTGGCTGCAGCAGCAGCGACCATCGCCTTTATGGAGATTGGAAAATTTGATAATCGAATGACCCAAATCAAGATGGGGGCCTTGAATTCTTTGGTGATGGCAGCTTCTTTGGGCTCGCTGGTATATTTCGCCACCCAATTGATCAAGACCAACCAAGTGGCAGGTGTTTACGGGTTGTCGCTTTGGCTGCCTGCCGGAGCTATGGTTTTCAATATGATTGCCAACCGGTTTATCCGTCGCGATGAAAAATTGGTGCGTGACTCAGAACGAATTCGGTAGCCGCCTGTTATTATAAAAACGCACGAACGTATGGCACAAACAAAACTCGGAGACCAAGTCGTTAACACCATCGGTGAACTTCCACTCGTTGGCTCCCCGGCACCTGCATTTACGCTGGTCGGCAATGATCTGAAAGAGGTTACGCTGTCGACTTTCTCCGGTCAGAATATGGTGATGAACATCTTCCCGAGCATCGATACAAGAACTTGCGCAACATCAGTTCGCGAGTTCAATAAGCGGGCTGCATCACTTTCGAATACCGTTGTCCTTTGCATCGCGAAAGATCTCCCCTTTGCCATGCGTCGCTTCTGTGGTGCTGAAGGCATCGATAAAGTGGTAACGCTTTCTGATTTTCGCAACCTTGGATTTTCGCAAGCCTATGGAGTGGAAATGAAAGACGGTGCGATGGTCGGCTTGCATGCCCGCTGTATTGTGGTCATTGGGACGGATGGCAAGGTCAGGCACACAGAAATGGTGGCCACCATTGGACAGGAGCCGAATTATGATGCAGCGCTTAACGCACTTTAAGCATCTGCATCCGCTCCTTCAGCGTATTCTTGTATAGCGGACCGACAGGTATTTCCGTTTTGCCAACTTTGATGCTGTCTGGCGCATACGCATCGATCTGATTCCCGGAAACAATGAAAGACCGGTGCACTTGAATGAAATCTTCATCAGGGAGCATTTCGACGAGCGACGAAAGTGAGAGTTTGGTAATCAGAGGTCCCTGGATCGTGAAAATGCGAACATAATCTTTAAGGCTCTCTACATAGAGAATATCTTTCAGCCATACCTTGACCATTTTCCGGTCAACCCGAAAATACAGGAACTTTTGTGCAACGGGCACCGGGTCAAAAGTTGACGAATGTTGAAGCGGGGTGAGTTTATTAACCGCTTTTAGAAATCGCTCGAAGGAGACTGGTTTCAATAGATAGTCGATCGCGTCAAGATCAAATCCCTCCATGGCGAAATCCCGGTGTGCCGTTACAAATATTACTTTCGGTCGAGGATTGAGGGTCTTCACGAGCTCAGTACCCAAAAGGCGCGGCATCTGGATGTCCAGGAAAAGCAAGTCGATTGAATTTTCACGCAGCATGGGCATAACCTCCAGAGCATTCTGGCAGGAACCCGCCCACTCTAATGACGGCGTCGCGGCAATGTAGGCCTTCAATACTTCATGCGCCTGCGGTTCATCATCGACAATCAGGCATCGAATGAGTTTTGTGGTCATACCTTATCCAATTCAAGTGATAGATTCACCACATACGATTCACCCTGATCCAACGTCCGTAACTGGTACCGGTTGCTGTACATCAGATCAAGCCGCTTTCGGGCGTTCGCCAGACCGATGCCAGTCGACGGGCGATGATGTCCATTGACATTCGATTTTCCATTAATCATTTTGAGGGTCAGTTGGCGATTGTTTACTGCGATGTCCAGACTGAACCAGGGTGGGTCGACCATTTTGCTTACGCCGTGTTTAAACGCATTCTCTACAAACGGTAACAAGAGCAACGGCGCTATTTGCAAATCGTCCTTTGGTTGCTGGAGATTGACGCTCATCTCAAGGCGCTTTCCAAAACGTATCTGTTCGAGGGCAATATAATGCTCGAGCATAACCAACTCCTTCTTCAGTGAAATGCGATGTTCCCGGCTCTCGGTCAACATATACTGAAGCAATTCCGACAGCATGAGCACCATTTTTGGTGCTGCCTCTGATTTCTGAAGCACGAGCGCATACAGATTGTTGAGTGTATTGAAGAGAAAATGAGGATGAAGTTGTCCTTGCAACACCTCCAGTTCAGCCTTCAATTTTGCTTTTTCCAGCTGCTCAATTTCCATTTTCTTAAAATGTCCATTCTTGAGGAGCTTAATGGCCACCATGAATCCCGCCACCGTGTTCGACCCTCGTAGCCCAGCCATCAGGCTGTTGGGCAATACCCTTGGACTAATCGGTAGGTTCTGCCACTCGCGGTAGGGATTTATGACATACAGTGAAATGAGGTAGGAGAGGAAGGCGGTCACTAGCATGAGAGCGAGAACGCCAACCAGCAGACTGAAATATTTTTCACGGCTGAGATACCGCGGTAAGAGGTAGTACATGATGGAGTACCCAAGAAACATGTGCATGGGAAGGTAAAGGATGGCCTCAATAAACGGGTGCTTGTTGAGTATTGGCGGATCCTGGCCGAAGTGCCAGAAGGTGCCGTAAATGGTTCCAAAGAAGAGAATACAGGCCAGCCAGAAACTCCCATGCCTCGCTATGCGATAGCCGGGTTCATCGGAAAGTACAAGCCTTGACAAGGCAGATTCCATTAGCTATTGAACCGACTCAGTGCTCTTAAGGTTACTCACTTATCCAACAAGTCGCCTAAATCGCCGTTTTCGTGGACAAACGAGATTAATCGATGGACATCGTCTGCTGGTCGAATAGCTGCGTCCATAGGTCTTCTGTTGGAAGCTTTTGCATTGCGTCGCCGTTATTCTCAAAAAACATGATCTATGAAAGCGATGCAAATGTTGTTGGTAGTGGCCGCGATGATATTGCCCGGCCTGTCGGTGTCTGCACAATCCAGGAAGGATGCCTTTTGGGTGGTTGAAGGGAACCCCAGTCGTCAGCAGTATACGATTGTCCGATTCTATTCGAGCGACAGAAGATTGATTGGCGAGGAACGGGTAGAGCGAAAGTGGATCGACCTCACGCGCAAGCGAAACCTGCGTTCGCTAAACCGCAAACTGCAGCAAAAGTTAGATGCGGATTCTGCGAGCCGAATGGCTGTCGTTAGGAAAAAGGATTGAAGGCCCTAGGGAGTCAATATCGTCTTTTCACGAGCGGAAGAAATTACGAGGTCCTTGCTAAAATAAACAGGGAAGTGCTGATCCATTGCCCATGCCCTGAATAGATTGCTATAGAAAGGACTTCTTGGGTCTCCACTTTGACCCGGGGCATTGGTGAACATCGTCTTGTCCCAATCTGAAAGATCGGCGACGATCCGGAATGTTGCTCCCGACGCTTGGTTATTGCTATGGGTAGTCATGCCGGGTGTAGCACCGTACCCGCTTCGGGGCAGAGGGCCGACCTCTAGAATTTTTCTCGTAGCGGAATCCACAGCGTTACCCATCGGGTGCTTGATCAGCACGTGATGCAATTTCTCCTGCCCGTAAACCCAGGTTGAAAGATCCGGACCAAGGGATGTGGTGAGGTCCGCAATGGACTCGTCGAAACATTCCAGCAAGAATTGATTCCTCTCTTTGGGGTCAGTCATTGGACCGCTATCGGTCGTAAGCCAGCTGACTACTTTTCGTAGAGGAATGGACCGGATGTACTTCTTGCCTTCTTCTGGTACGAACCGTTGACGCAGCCTGGAAGCCAGTTTCTTTTCCCATGTTACATAGACAGCCGCTTCTACGGAATTCTTGTCAATGATAAAATTCCAGTTCAATAGGCGTTCGCGCAGCGATTCGGCTACAGGATTGTCAGAATGAATGCTGGCAAGTTGGGGAACTAGTCTTCGCGCGATTATGGAAAGATAGTCAAATTGAAGTTTCATCATGTCCTCCTGCGAGTGGAGGGTTTTGGCCCCTAGTACTTCATTGATGCGCTCTACACGAAAGCGATCGGCCCAGTTCCAGCCGACAGCCTGGCGATGCGGATAGCCATCGGGGACATTGTTCTCATTCGCTGTGGCAAAGAATCCTTGTTGAGGATTCAGCAGATGGGGGAGTTCTGAAATAGGAAGGTA
>CAYMPU010000106.1:0-53317 GCA_964392375.1 uncultured Ohtaekwangia sp.
CTCTCTGGAACTCACCTCCCTTTGAACCAACAGTTCGCGACGGAAAAATCTATGCCCGCGGTTCGTGTGATGACAAGGGGCAATTTTACATGCATATCAAGGCTCTCGAAATCATGATCCGTCAGAAGCAAATCCCCTGCAACATCAAGTTCATGATCGAAGGTGAAGAAGAGGTGGGCTCTTCCAACCTGGGAAATTTTGTGGGCACAAACAAGGAAAAACTCAAGGCCGATGTCATTCTGATTTCTGACACAGCCCTTATTTCTCTCGATCAGCCGTCAATCACTGTGGGTTTGCGTGGACTCAGCTACATGGAAGTTCAGGTCACCGGTCCGAACCGCGATTTACATTCCGGTGTGTATGGTGGTGCGGTAGCTAATCCGGCAAATGTCCTCTGTCACATGATCGCCTCGCTCCACGACGAAAACGGGCGCGTCAATATTCCAGGATTCTACAACGACGTGGCTGAACTTACCAAAGAAGAACGTACGGCACTCAACAGCGCACCGTTCAGTCTCGATGAATACAAAAAGGAGCTAGGCATCACCGAGGTCACCGGTGAGAAAGGTTATACCACACTGGAGAGAACCGGCATCCGCCCCACGCTGGATGTCAATGGCATTTGGGGCGGATACACGGGTGAAGGCGCAAAAACGGTCCTGCCCTCAATGGCTTCCGCAAAAATTTCCATGCGCTTGGTACCCCATCAGGAGCCTGACAAGATCACTGCTCTTTTCACCAAGCACATTCAGTCCATCGCACCCAAGACGGTAACGGTAAAAGTCACGGCACATCACGGTGGTGAGGCAGCCGTTACGCCAACCGACTCCAAAGCCTTCCGTGCCGCGGCTAAGGCCTTCGAAGAAGTATGGGGAAAAACTCCTATTCCCACCCGCGATGGCGGAAGCATTCCTATCGTAGCACTGTTCAAAAAGGAATTAGGGCTTGATACGGTCCTGATGGGATTCGGTCTGGACTCCGATGCATTGCATTCTCCTAACGAGCATTATGGCATCCGCAACTTCCTTGTTGGCATTGAAACCATCGTTGCCTTCCATAAACAATACGGACAGGCGTGACAATCTTTTGCCAGCAGCAGAACCCTAAAGTCACGCAGATCGTTACCTTCAAAACGTACAGACACCTGTGAAGCATTCACTCATTTTCCTTGCCCTTCTTTCCGTTCTCTTGGTCGCCCCTGTTTCTGCGCAGATCCTCGAGCCGGCCGAATGGAGCGTGTCCCCGTCACGTGTTTCGGCGAAGGCTGGAGACATCATCGAGATCCAATTTGCCGTTACCATTGACAAGAATTGGTACCTGTACTCCAACGAATTCCCTTGTGAGGACGGTCCGACAAAAACGACGATCACATTCAAGCCCCATGGCAGTTATGAACTCGTCGAGGGACTTGTCGCCATCAATCCCATCGCAAAGCACGATGATGTATTCGACTGCGACATCAAGATTTTCAAGGGGCAAGGTGAGTTTCGCCAGAAGGTAAAATTGATTGGATCGCCTGTCGTAATCAATGGAAACTACGAGTACCAAGTGTGTAGCGATGTGGATGGAAAATGCATACCGTTTGATGAAGATTTTTCCATTACCAATATTCAAGTTACAGGGGGGGCCGCCGTAAAGGATAGTGCGGGAACACCTTCCGTGTTTGCCAACCCGACCGGTGTAGTGCCGATTGATCAAACGCAAACCACTGGTCCTGTACTGGACAAAGCCATTCTTGATGGTGAGGCCAGCATTCGCGAGGAATCACTGCTGGGTTACCTGTTTTTTGCCTTCATCCTGGGGCTGACTTCACTGATCACGCCATGCGTTTTCCCCATGGTTCCGATGACGGTAACCTTCTTTCTGAGAGACAACCAGAGCAAGAAGGAGGGTATTCGCAAGGCGATCATCTTCGGAATCTCGATCATCTTCATTTACACTTTGGCCGGTACGTTGTTTGCCGTGCTTCTGGGTGCGGAGGGTCTTAACGCTCTGGCAACACACTGGGCCCCGAACCTGTTTGTGTTCGTCACCTTCATTGTGTTTGCCCTCTCCTTCTTTGGATTGTTTGAAATCAATGCCCCGCATCAATTGGTCAATAAGGCTGACCAACAGGCTGAAAAGGGTGGCCTGATAGGCATTTTCTTTATGGCTGCTACCCTTGTCCTGGTCTCTTTTTCGTGCACACTGCCCATAGTGGGTAACGTCGTTGTGCTTGCCGCGGGTGGACAGATCATCAAGCCCATACTTGCCATGTTCTTCTATGCACTGGCATTTTCTATTCCCTTCACCTTGTTCGCCATTTTTCCGGAATGGATCAAGGGGCTACCAAAGTCGGGCGGATGGCTCAACTCCGTGAAAGTCACGCTGGGTTTCCTTGAACTGGCACTTTGTTTAAAATTTTTCAGTATCGCAGACCAGGCGTATCACTGGGGCCTCCTTGATCGTGATATCAATATTGCACTTTGGATTGTCATCTTCGGCCTGCTCGGTATCTACCTCCTCGGCAAACTGCGGATGAAGGGTGACTCACCCACCGAGGAGATTGGTGTGGCCCGCCTGCTTTTGGCAACACTGGTCTTTTCTTTTGTTGTATACCTGACTCCAGGACTCTGGGGTGCTCCGCTAAAGGCACTTGCGGGCTATCTGCCTCCCATGTACACCCATGACTTTAACTTGGCCAAGGATGACCAGCGGGCCGATGCGTTGATGGGTTGCGAGCCGCCGAAGTACGCTGATTTCCTTCATCTGCCCCATGGATTGTCCGGCTACTATGACTATGAGCAGGCCCTCGCTTGTGCACGGCAGCAGCATAAACCCCTGTTTATTGACTTTACCGGGCACGGCTGCACAAACTGCAGAGAGATGGAGGCTGTAGTTTGGAGTGATCCGAAGGTCCTTCAAATGCTTCGGAATGATTTTGTCGTTGTGGCCCTTTATGTCGATGACAAGACGGTGCTGCCTGAGAAGGATTGGTACACCTCCAGGAACGACAATAAGGAGAAGAAGACCATTGGTAAGCAGAATGCTGATCTCCAGATTACCCATCTCAACAATAATGCACAGCCCTATTACGTTCTTTTGGGTGCTGATGAGCGGGTTTTGGCCTGGCCATATGGGTATGATCGTGATCCAAATAAGTTTATTGAGTTCCTCGAACGTGGCAAAGCCAAATACAAATCGCTTTACCCATAGTTTCGTAATTTTGCGCGCATGATGGAACTGCCGCGATGGAAGAGGTTTTTGTTTGTTGCCCTTGCCTTCGCCGGGATACTTCTCCTGAGCTATCCTGTCATTGAACGCCTTTCACTTTCCTACTTCCGGGAGGGCGATTTTCAGCAGGATACGGTCCGTCGAACCGAAAAGGAAGTTGAGAAGCCCCTTTTACTCTATGGGATGATGGTCAACCATCTCCACGTTTCGGAAGATGTCGTTCGACGCGACCAGCGCTTCGTTGACTTATTGAATGGGTATACTGTTTCTCCCAAAGCGCTTCAACAACTGCACACTATTCCGCGCGATGTATTTGACTTTCGCAAAATCGCTGCCAACAGAAAATACACACTCATTTCTGAGCACGACTCACTTCGTTCCATCCGGGCATTGGTGTACGAAGCCAACCCGCTGGATTATTTTATTTTCCACTTCAGTGACACACTCCGTGTTGAAGCCGGACACCGTACGGTGGAGATTCGTGAGCGTGAAGTAGCTGGCGTTATCGGTTCATCCCTTGCCGAAACCATCAACATTCAAGGCATTTCTCCGGAACTCACCAACCGTTTTGTTGATGTATTTGCCTGGCAGATCGATTTTCAGCGATTGCAACGAGGAGATCGCTTCAAACTTTTTTACGAAGAACAATTGGTTGAGGGGGCTCCCATGGGTATTGGCAAAATCCTGGGCATCTATTTTGAGCATGCGAATGAAAGCTTCTATGCGATACCGTTTGACCAAGGAGGCGGCATTGATTTCTTCGATGAAAAGGGAAACAGCTTGCGTAAAGCGCTCTTGAAATATCCGATCGAATTCACTCGGATCAGTTCACGGTATAATCCACGACGCTTTCACCCCATTGCCCGTGTTTTCCGTGCGCATCGAGGTACCGATTTTGCCGCTCCCACCGGTACGCCGATCCGAAGTGTTGGCGACGGCGTTGTGGAGGAGGCCCGGTATAATGGAAAGAACGGCAACTACGTTAAGATCCGACACAACAGCACCTACACAACACAGTATTTGCACATGTCGAAGATCGCCTCCAACCTGCATCCTGGCGACAGGGTAAGCCAGGGAGAAACCATCGGGTACGTGGGTAGTACCGGCTTAGCCACCGGTCCGCACCTCTGTTACCGATTCTGGAAAAACGGAATTCAAGTTGACGCGTTGCGGATAGAATTGCCACCTTCGCAACCGATCAAATCAGAATTCCAGCCCGCTTTCGAGGCCGCGCGCCTGCAGGTCTTACGTCGTCTTGACCTGATCCTGCTTCCCGAACCTCCGTTGGCGGCTGTTGGAAACTAGGCTTCCATCTTAACTGGCAGGCAGGTAACTTTATGCTTCCATGCGTGCGCGCCTCCTTCTTCTTTTCCTGACACTGATCTTTACCCGGCCTGCCGTTTCCCAAAAGGTAGCGGTGGTGATGAGTGGCGGTGCTGCCAAGGGCCTCGCCCATGTTGGCATGCTGAAGGCGCTGGAGGAGAATGAAATTCCGATCGACTATGTCGCTGGCACGTCGATGGGTGGAATTGTTGCCGGCTGTTATGCGGCGGGAATGAGTCCGGCACAGATTGAAGAAATGATGCTGAGCGAAGATCTGAATCGCTGGGTCAATGGACAATTGGAAGAGGGATACAACTACTTCTATAACAAAGATGATGTACATCCTTCCTTTATCCGGCTCAATCTTCTGCTGGACTCAACGTTCAGTCTTAATCTCAACACAAGCCTCGCCAATGATGTTGCCTTAAATTTCGCTCTTGCAGAAAAAATGGCGCAGCCAACGGCAATAGCCAAGGGGAACTTTGACAGTCTGTTCGTTCCCTTGCGGGTAGTGGCCTCTGAGATATTTACGCAACAGGAAGTGATCCTGAAAAGCGGGTCCCTCGGCGACGCACTTCGCGCAACGCAAACCGTTCCTTTCTTCTACACCCCGATCCGGGTTGACGGACAGTATTTATTTGATGGAGGTGTCTACAACAACTTTCCCGTTGATGTTGCCGAGAGAGAATTCCATCCGGATGTGATGATTGGCTGCAACGTGGCCAGCAAGATTCACGAAACGTATCCCTCAAAAGATGATGACAAACTTATTTCCCGATCCCTGCTGTATTTGCTGATGGACAAGTCCAATCCGGGGCGGCTGCCCCCATCCGGGATCTACCTCCAGCCGAATTTGAGCGGCATTAGTGGATTTGATTTCGCGAAAGTAAAAGCCATCATTGACAGCGGGTACACGGAGACCATGCGCCAGATGCCGGAGATTAAAAAGAAAATCATGACTCGCCGGACGTGCGATGAAGTAGCCGCCCTCCGCAACAGGTTCAACAATCGCAACCCTCCGCTGCTGGTCGACAGCGTCATTGTCTACGACCACAACCGACACCAAAGAGCCTACCTGAAACGGATGTACCGTGGCAAGAAACGCCCGCTATCGTTCACAGATGTGAAGCGTGGTTACTATAGTTTGGTGTCGGAAGATTACTTCAAGAGTCTGTATCCGAGCTTTAAATTCGATACAACCCGCAATAGTTTCAATTTCACCTTGTCGAAGCGGCCGCAAAACAATTTCCAGGTTGACTTTGGTGGCGTCATCGCAACGCGAAACATTAGTAACATGTACCTTGGACTAAACTACTATTACTTCAACCGGTTGCTGACACACATCAGCGCAAACTTTCATACCGGGAGTTTCTATCAATCCGCACAAGCCAAGGCACGTTTGGATTTTTCCGGCAAGGCACGGTTCTTTTTGGAGCCAGAAGCTACCTTCAACAGCTGGAACTACATCGAAGGTAATGATATCACCGTCAAGCGGACCAATTCCACAGTGCTAAAGCGTATTGACCGTAGAGTGGGTGCAAACATCGGATTCCCGGTTGGTAGGCAGTTCCGCCTTTCCGTGGAGGGATCCTACATCAGCAATAGTGACGAATACATCAACAAGGATGTGCTTACCTCGGTCGACACCCTGGATGATCTCACCCTCACGGGGGCACGGTATGGCATCAACCTTTCTACCAGTACACTAAACCGCAAACAATATGCATCCACGGGCAAATCGTTCTATGCAGGAATTGATTTGTACAACATAAAAGAAGACCTTCTACCCGGCACCACCTCGACGTTTGCGGTGGGTGTACCCGTGGAGAAGTATCATCAGTGGATTCGGGGAACCCTGATCATGGAACAATATTTCCGTGCCGGGATTTACAGCTCTGGGTATTATGTGCACGCTACTTTTTCCAATCAGCCGTTGTTTTCGAATTACCAGGGAACGATCATCAATGCGCCTGGATTCTATCCCATGCAAGACTCTCGCACGTTGATGTTGGAAAATTTCCGATCATTCAATTTTGTCGCTGGCGGATGGCGAAATGTATTTGCCTTGCGCAAGAAACTTGACTTTCGCCTCGAGGGCTACTTGTTCAAGCCCCTGGAGGCTATTGTCCAGGGTGCCAACCAGGAGCCTGTCCTAAACACGGAAATAAGGCAAATCTATTTTGCTGGCACAGCGGGCTTCGTCATGCACTCCACCATAGGCCCCATCAGCTTTAGCGTCAACTATTATGACGACAAGAAAACCCAATGGGGCGTTCTGCTTCACGTGGGGTTCCTCCTTTTCAACAAAACCTCGATGGAATAACCTGAATTTCAGGCATTCCTGACCTTATACCGGGCTCTGATTTCATAAATTTTACTTATGTTTAGCGTTTCAAATTCGGTTTTAATACACCCCATAATGAATCGCAGTTTCCCCTCGGCAATCCTCCTCTTACTCTGCTTTTTCCAAGGGCATGGTCAAGTGGTTCAGTGGGCCTCGAAAGTCATTGAATTTTCAAGCGAGCTCACGCCCATCCAGTACTCAGCACAGCAGGCTCTTGGAAAACCCAATGTTCTCCCGGCGGGAGGGCAAAACCCTAATGCGTGGACACCCGAAAAGCCCAAGCGTGAAGAATTCATAAAAGTGGGATTTGCGACTCCCATGCAGGTTCGCCAGATCGCCATAGCCGAGTCTTATAATCCCAGTGGATTGTTTAAAGTATTTGCCTATGATGAGTCGGGTACCGAACACCTTATTCACAGCCTAAATCCCGGCCCAATACCGCAGAAAGGACGCATGTTAAATGTGATGGTCGAAAAAACCACCTATAAGGTTACCGCCATCAAGTTGCAGTTCGATGGTGAAGCACTGACAGACTATTTTTCCATTGATGCCATTGCTATTGCCGATGTCAGCATTCCCATTATCGCCAACATCGCTATCCCTGAGCTTCTAAGTAAAGGACTGGTTATTGAATCCTTGGATAAGAATGTGAACAGCGACTACAGTGAGTTGAATCCCTTACTCTCTCCCGATGGTAAGACCATGTACTTCTCGCGCAAGAACCATCCGGAAAATGTGGGCGGCATTGAAGACAAGGAAGACATCTGGTACTCTGAACTTGGTGACGATGGCAAATGGACACTGGCAAAAAACATGGGACCACAGTTCAATAATCCTGGACCGAATTTTGTTAACGCCGTATCCTCAACACCGGACGGGCAAACGGTTCTGGTGCTTGGCAATAAGTACCTGCCCAATGGCAAAATGGTTGCGGGTGTTTCCCTGAGCAATCATGTTGATGGAAACTGGACCCAGCCCTCAGCTATTCAAATTGAGAATGACTACAACTACAATGAAAAAGCTAATTACTTTTTGGGCAATACAAGAAAAACCTTGATGATGTCTGTAGAGCGTGATGACTCTCACGGCTCACGCGACTTGTATGTTAGCTTCCAGAAGGATGATGGCAATTGGTCCGAGCCACTGAACCTTGGAGATGTTCTCAATACAGCAAATGAAGAATCTGCACCGTTTCTGGCATCGGATGACAAGACACTTTATTTCTCATCCAATGGATTCAGCGGGTTTGGCGGTGCGGATGTGTATATGAGTAAACGCCTCGATGACACCTGGACGAACTGGTCAGAGCCCCAAAATATGGGACCTGATATTAACTCCAAACTCGACGATCTGTTCTTCAACGTGCCTTCTGCCAGCGAGTTTGCATACTACTCACGTAGTATCAGCGACAGCAACGCGGATATCTTTAGGGTTAAGCTTCCCATGTACAAGAGTCCTGATCCTGTAATTATTGTGAAGGGGAAACTGATCGACGCCAAAACCGGAAAACCGATTGGTGCAAAAATCATTTATGAGCGCTTGCCTGATGGCAAAGAAATTGGCGTTGCCTATTCCAATCCGGAGACCGGTGAATATGAAATTCACCTTCCGGGAGGACAGCGTTACGGCGTTCGCGCCGAAGCGGAAGGGCATATCTCTACAAACCAAAACCTGGACCTGACAGCCTATACCAAAGATGGCAACCTGGTTACTCCCGATATTACGCTGGCACCGATTGAAGTTGCTGCTATTGAGGCCGACATCAGCATCACACTCAACAACATTTTCTTTGATTTCGACAAGGCCGTGTTGAAACCCGAGTCTTTTCCTGAGCTTAATCGCATTGTTACGCTCATGAACGAAAAGCCAGGAATGACAGTTGAAATTGCCGGGCATACGGATGCAACCGGACCCGCCAGCTATAACATGACACTTTCTGAACGCCGCGCTAAGGCGGTTTCCGGATACCTGGCCAACAAAGGTATCGCTGCCGACCGAATCGTTACCGCTTTTTTCGGAGAGACCAAACCGCTTGAAACCAATGACACCCGGGAAGGACGTCAGAAAAACAGGCGGGTGGAATTCAAGATTATCAAACTCTAGGATCGGATGAAGAAGTACCTTCTCTTATCAGTCTCCTTTGGGATTGCCTTGCTCGCTACTGGTCAGGAACAAGACACCCTTATCTACGCTGTTGGCAAGATTACCAACCACGCTACAAAGGAAGCCATTACCGCAAAAATCTCTTACCAGAGTCTACCTTATGGAAATATCGTGGGCAGTCTCAATGGTGCCGAATTTTCTATTCCCATGTATGGAAATGAAAAGTACTCCATCACCGTTGAGGCTCCTGGGTTTGCGCCCTCCAAGTACATGCTGGACCCTGCCTCTGCAACTGCCGACCGCAAAGTCATTCAGAATGTAGAACTCGGAATTCCTGCTGCCGCTTCGGTGACGGCCCCCACAGCGCATCATGTTGGAAAAGTAATGCGGTTGGATGCCCTGATCTTTCAGCAACGTTCCGCCATCATCAGTCCGGAATCCTACCCCGAACTGAATACCGTCGCCGATATGCTTCACACAAATCCAAACATGGTCATTCAGTTGGAAGGGCACACCGACACAAGGGGTGATGCCAAACTTAATTTGAAACTATCGGAGCAACGTGTAACCTCCGTTCGAGACTACCTTGTGCGGCGAGGTGTTGACAAGAACCGTGTCAAGATCAAAGCATTTGGGGGATCGCAGCCACTCAGTCGGGAGAATACAGAGGAGGCTCACAAACTCAACCGCCGGGTTGAAGTCCGGATCATAGATAATTAGTTGGTCAATTGAAGGCCACCGTTGTAGAGCCCGCCATCAGCATCGGCTTCAAACGAGAAATACATTCCTGGCGAATAGGGACCGAAGCATTCGTTTCTATAACGGTTCTAACAAGAATATCACAAAGTTCCTTACAACGAGGAGTTGCATAGGCGGCGTAGGCCTTTTCGAGTGCACGGGCGCAAGCCAGCCAATCACCGCTATTGTAAGCCTTCACGGCTTGATTGTAAATCAATAGTCCAGTAAGCTTTTCCGGAGAAACGGTCTGATAAAGGCTAAAGGTGTATTGATAGCTTCGTTGATCCGGCCGGATTGCTGAAGGCGCATTTTTTCGATACTCTCCGGTGCGATGGGCAATACGCTCCTCGTCCGTCTCAAAGCCTCCCAACCGATCTGTTGTTTCCAGCATCACTCTTCCCTGACCGGTCTCAACCAAAATGAAAATATGATAGTTCGTTTCGACGACTGCAAAGTCGTACTCTAGCTCGGTGAGCAGGTAGCTGAAAAGCGCTGTTGCCGTGAGGCAATCATACGTTCCATCAGCGAAAAGGGTATGAAAGTCGGAGTAGGCTTCGTAGCGCTTTAGAAACGTAGCGTGTACTTTGTGAAAAATTCGCTGAAGTGTCTTTTGATCGTTGCTTGGATATTCTTTAAATGCTGCGACCAGTGTTTGAACGCGTTGGTAAGCCTTTTCCTTTTCTTCTGCTGATGAAGCAGAAATACTTAACCACTCATTCAATGTAGGCTGCGTCCACCCTGGAAATCCCCAGAACAAAAACCCCAGCACGATAATGATCTTAACCCCTCGCATAACAATAGCATAATAAAAGTAATGATTTCTTAACATTATGCTACTGTACGTAACATTAGCTTAACATTAGGCCTATGTCACAATTGGCTAATTTTAGCGGTAGCCAAACCCAACCAATGGAATTCACCCAAACAAATACTGCAGAAATAGGGCTGAAGAGTCGTTTTTTGACTCTTAAAGGCAGAAGTGAGACTTTGCGAACGGAGCCTTTGACGGAAAGAAAGCGTCGCCTTCAAGCTCTGGAGCAGTGGATTCACACGAACCGGGAACGAATAAAACAAGCTGTTCACGCTGACTACCACAAGCCTGTGCTGGAAGTAGACACCTCTGAGATCTACCCGGTACTGGCTGAATTGCGGCACACGCTCAATCACCTCAACCAGTGGGCAGCACCTGTAAAGATTGATGCTACCTTGAGCTATCTGGGCACCCGGTCAGAGGTTCGTTACGAGCCGAAAGGAACTTGCCTCATCATTGCCCCGTGGAATTTCCCTTTCAATCTCTGTGTGGGTCCCCTGATCTCGTGCCTGGCTGCAGGTAACAACGCGATCATCAAGCCCTCCGAGATGACGCCGAATACCTCGCATCTGATCTCCGAAATGGTTCAGGAGGTGTTCAGCGATGACATGGTCTGGGTTGCTGAAGGCGGCGCGGATGTTTCACAAAAGCTTCTTGATTTTCCATTTGATCACATATTCTTTACGGGAAGTACTTCTGTCGGAAAACTGGTGATGCAGGCAGCCGCAAAGCACCTCACCTCCGTAACGCTAGAACTCGGTGGAAAATCCCCAACAATAATTGATGCTTCTGCAAACCTGAACGATGCAGCCCGAAGAATTGCCTTTGGAAAATTTTTTAACAATGGACAAACCTGTATCGCTCCTGATTACATACTGATTGATGCAACAGTCCGGGAGAAGTTCATTGCTTACCTAAAGAAAGAGGTCCAGCAAATGTTCGGAAACGGCAGCATCATCAACGAGCAGTCCAGTAGTTACTCACGTTTGGCAACAGCCAGGCAGTTTCAACGAATTTCTGCACTCATTACCGATGCAACGAATCGCGGCGCGAAAGTGGAATTGCTGGGAGCTTCTAACGAGAACGAGAATTTTATCGGACCGGTCATTATGACCGATATCCCTGCCAATGCCCGAATCTGGGAAGAGGAGATTTTCGGTCCTGTGCTACCCATTGAAACGTACAAATCCCCGGAGTCCATTGTTCAAACCATCAATGGCCGTGCAAAACCGTTGGCGCTCTATATTTTCAGCCAGCGAAAGGATTTCCAGGAGTATCTATTGAAAAATACCAGCTCCGGCAGTGCCTGTGTCAATGATTGTGTACTGCAATTTACCCACCCCAACCTGCCCTTTGGAGGGGTTAATCAAAGCGGTATTGGAAAATCACACGGTAAATACGGCTTCATGGCCTTCTCCAATGAGAAATCGGTGCTTCGACAAAAGAATGGGTGGGCGGCACCCTATTTGCTGCATCCACCATATACTAGCGGCATGAAGAAGGTCGTTGATATTTTGTTGAAGTGGTTCTAGCCGCCCTCCGGATTGCGTAAATTTGCGCTCCGCAAAACTCCTTGTTATGAAAATCCTAAAGAAAGTTCTTATTGGTTTTGCTGCCCTGTTGATTATCCTCATCGCCGCTGCCGCCATCCTGCCAAACCTATTCAAAGACGACATAAAAGCCGCCATTGACAAAGAGCTCGCCAAAAGCGTCAACGCGGACGTTGTTTTTGACGTCAATAACTTCAGCCTTACCGTATTCAGAAACTTTCCCAACATAACTGCAGAGATTAAGGAACTTGGCGTATTCAACCGGGCGCCTTTCGCAGGGGAGTATCTCTTTGTGGTTGACGAATTTGATGTCGAAATCAATATTGCAGACGTGCTTTTCGGTAGTCAATTGCGACTGAAGGGAATCACCCTGGTGAATCCACAAATCAACGTCCACGTGCTCGCCGATGGTCGTGCCAACTATGACATTGCCATCGCATCAACCGATACGGTAACAACCACAGAACCCTCTGAGTTTTCATTCAGCATTGACCACTGGGAAGTAATCGGTGGTGATCTCCTGTATGTCGATGAATCCATCCCCTACTCACTTACCCTCAAAGGACTTCAACACACCGGTAGTGGAGATTTCACGCAGGATGTCTTTGATCTTCGCACCCATACCGTTGCGGATACGGTATCTACAGGAATGGGAACAATGCAGTTTCTGGAGAACAAGCGGGCTGAGGTGGACGCAGTGATTTCAATCAGCGACAACTACTCCACATTTACGTTTAAAGAAAACACAGCCATCATCAATGACTTTGCACTCAGCTTTGATGGATGGTTTAAAATGAACCCATCCGACTACGCGATGGACATTACTTTCAAGAGCCCTGCCAACACATTCAAGAGCCTGCTTTCGCTAGTGCCCGGAATGTACACGAAGAATTTCAACAACATCGAAACCAATGGAGAGCTCACTTTTTCAGGATTGGTGAAGGGCACGTATAGTGATCAGCAAATTCCAGCCTTTCAAATGAACCTCGGCGTTAAGGATGCCATGTTCAAGTATCCTGATTTGCCGACCGCGGTCAAGAATATACATATGGAATTGCTCATCGATAACAAGGACGGTGTGGTCGAAAATACGGTCGTAAATCTGAAGAAGCTTCATCTCGACTTCGGTAGCAATCCCGTTGATGCGCGTCTGCTGATCGAGAATCTGAAGGACTTCCGCATGGACGGCAATCTGGTTGCCAAACTCAATCTTGCCGAGTTATCAACCATGTTTCCTATGGAAGGCATGGAAATGAAAGGTATCTATTCGGTCAACGCAACAGCTAAAGGCATTTACGACAGTCTTCGAAAAATCATTCCTGCGATTGACGCATCCATGTCACTCACATCCGGTTTTATTAAAACCTCCCAGTTCCCATTACCGATGCAGGATATCAACATGAATGCCAGCATCAAGAATACTTCAGGTAAAATGGCTGAAACATTTATCGCGGTGAATAATTTTTCCATGATGCTCGATGGTGAAAAGCTCAACGCAACGATGAAGCTTCAGAATCTTGATGACTATACCTGGGATGTAAAAGCCGATGGCGGCATTGACTTGGGCAAGATGACGAAAGTGTTTCCTGTAGAAGGTATGACGTTGGCGGGAAAAGTCCGGGCCAACATTGTTACAAAAGGCAAGATGTCCGATGTAACGGCCAAACGCTACGACCGATTGCCTACCAGTGGTACCGCTTCGCTGCGCGACTTCAGTTACACGGCTGCCGGCACCCCCACATTGACATTGAAAGAAGCCAATGCCTCCTTTGATCCAAAACAAATTGAACTTAGCAAAATGGAGGGAACCATTGGTCACAGTGATTTCCGCGTAAATGGACGTGTTGAAAATTACATGGGCTATGTACTTGGCAAAGATATCATCAAGGGCACGGTCAATTTCAACTCGACACTGCTTGATCTTAATGAATTCATGACCGACAGTCCGTCGGCTTCCCCTGCGGATACCGCTTCCTTCGGCGTTATCCCCATTCCGGAGAATATTGACTTTGTGATGAAGTCTTCCGTTCAAACGGTAAAGATGATGGACTACACGCTCACCAATGCGAGCGGTGATATTGTTCTACGCAATGGAGTTGCCAGTCTCAACGGATTGCACTTTGGTATGCTTGGAGGTGTCTTCACGGTTAGCGGTACCTACAACGCCAAAGATGTGAAGCACCCGAAATATGATCTCGACCTCAAGATTGAAAAACTCTCTATCGCTCAGGCCGCCAGTTCATTCTCCATGGTCAAGACTTACGCTCCTATTGCCGGACTTGTCACTGGAGATTTCTCTACCGACTTCAAGCTCAACGGCGAGCTGACCAAACAAATGACTCCGAATTTAGCGACGGTCAATGGAGCGGGGTTGATCAAGATTGCCCAGGCGGCACTAACCAAGTCTTCCCTGGTCTCTGGCCTGTCATCATTAACCAAGCTAAACAATAGCGACCAGGTGAGCCTGAAAGATGTGCTGATGTCCGCGAGCATCACCAATGGTCGCTTTAGCGTGAAGCCTTTCGAAGTGAAAATGGGTGACTATGCCACTACAGTCAGTGGAAGCACAGGTCTCGACATGTCCATAGATTACTCGCTCAGAATGATGGTTCCTGCCGGGCAACTGGGTTCACAATTTCAGGGATTGGTTAACCAATACACGGGTTCCAAAAATCCTACCGACAAAATTCCCGTGACCATTGGCATTGGAGGTACTGTAAAAGAGCCTAAGCCGAAACTGGTTACTACGGAACAAACACAACAGGTAAAAGACGCTGCTAAAGCAGTGGCCACTGAAAAAGTTAAGGAAGCTACCGATCAACTCCTGAAAGGGACCAAGCCGGAGGATGTTCTGAAGGGATTGACAACGACTCCGGCAAGAACCGATACCGTCAAGAAAGACACGATAAAGGAACCGGTCAACCAGTTGATGCAGTTAAAAGATCTGCTGAAGAAGAAGAAAAAGAATTAACGACTGGTGCTTATTTGACTCGGGCAAGCTCGTTGCCGGCAAAGAAACCTTCATTAATCAATTCCATGAGTTGATCTCTGGTGGGGTTGATTTGGTAGAACGTATCATCCTTGCGCTGAACTTCCTTCACCGGAAACTTCTTGGACAACTTTTTGAGGATTTCCTTGCGCTTCGCGTCATCACTCACGGGTATTGACATAAATTCTATGGATCCACTGGATTTCTGACGAATCACGCGCAATACCCACTGATCTCCGGAACGGAAATTTACAAAGTAGTAGTTCTTGTAGGTTTTAATCACCAACGAATCACTGATAACTCCCTTACCCAGCCAGTTCTTGTCCTTTGCGTCCCGAAAATGGTATCCCCAGGATTCAATGATCAGGGTGTCGGTATCATCTCCCTTGTCGTCAATACCAACGTAGTTGCCATGCAGTGCAGGGGGGACTTGCGTCAACGGAGCAACACCAGCCGGCTGTGGCTCCCGGAAAGAAACTTCCTTGCACGAATAGAGCAACAGTGTCCAGCCAACAATCAGCAACAATTTCCTCATAGCGGCCAGGATTGGGTTTAGCGAATTTACGATGTTATTTCAGAAATCATGTTGTCCCGGAGGGACGCACCATCATGCGGCGGCTGAGCCTTTCTTTCCGTTGGTCAGTTCACCGATGATACGCAAACCATCCAGGGTTAGTTGTGGCTCCACGCGATGGAAAAATCCCCTCAATGAGGTCATTACAAAGGAAAGGCCACCCGTAGCAATCGCAGGGCATTCAATCTTGATCTCTGCACGGATGGCCTGCACCATATTTTTGACAAGACCCTCGTAACCGATGACGATGCCGGATTGGATAGCCGTGACTGTATTGATACCCAACGCAGAGGTCGGCATCTCCAGGGGAACATCAAATAACTTAGCTGTATTCTGGGACAATGCGCGAAGGGCTGTCCGCAGCCCCGGCACAATGGAGACGCCCAGTATCTTCCCTTTGTCGGACACCGTCGTAAACGTAAGTGCTGTTCCAAAATCGACCACGATGCATGTCTCTTTCATCAGAAAGTGTGCACCGACGGCATTCGCGACCAGGTCCGATCCGATTTCATAGGGATTAAGTACTTCGATCGGTAGCTTTTCATACAAACCCGGTCCAAGCAATACGGGCTCCCGCTTAAATAGTGACCGAAGAACATTCCGCACCTTGTCTGTAAGCCCCGGCACTACGCTGCTCAGGACGATAGTATCTACAGCCTCCACAGGAAGTCCCGCCTCAAGGAAATAGTCACGTACCTTGATTCCGTAAAAGAGCTCGGGTTGATCGGAACGTGAAGGGATTCGCCAGATTTGCCATGAGCCATCCTTCCACAACCCCATGGTGACGTCGCTGTTGCCAATGTCGAGTGCTAATAGCATGAGCGAAATATAGACAATAATGAGATTGGGGCACCTAGTACACCTTGGTACGCAGACCGCCAGTGTCAATTTGGATTCCTACAGATGCCTGCAATTGTTGGTACTTGAAGAAGGGGTCGCCTGACATTGGAACAGCGAGGCCCAGCTGAACTACGCCGAACAAATTTCCAGCAAGATGAATCTTCAGTGTAGCCGCAGGCTCAAGGAAAATGCTTGCCTTCTCGCCCGGTTTGACCGTAACGCCACCGCTGGTAAACTCGCCAAAGTCAACCCACGAGATCTTTGGTGTGAAGGAGAGGTTCGTGCCTCGGTTGTTTGTCCCGATGCTGGGTTGAATGAAAAAGCGTTGCAGCTTACCCGTTGCTACTGTTTCGGTTCCTTGTCCAAAGGCCGGAGCAAAGAAGTAATAGACATCGCTCGACGTGCTCTCGCCAAAACCATAGCCGGCGAGAATTTCCCACCGCATCGATCGGGTGGTATTATAAATGCCCAGGCCGAGTTCAGCATAATTATTCTTCCGGGTATACTCCGTGGTGTTGCTCGTTTTTTTCTGGTTGGCATACGCATAACTGGCTGTCACAGCTATGTGATCACTTAATGCATACGCACCTTGGGCTTCAATACCCGCCGCAGATAAATAACCGGATACTTGTGCCTCCCCCTGCTCCGTAAAAAGGGGTGCATTGCGTGTTGCCGGCAGGTATAACGGTGAACAGGACGAGAGAAGAGCCAAAATTACGAGGTAGCGCATAGTAATAATTATAACACTTAACTTCGCCATAAAAGTAATGAGATGCAATTCAATTCAGGTGAAATCGACAGGCTAATCCATTCGCGCAGGTCTGTTTTTCCTGCGGCGTATACCGGGGAAGAAGTCAGTGAGTCAACGATCCGAATCATCCTTGAAAGTGCAACAACGGCCCCAACGCATAAACTCACTCAACCCTGGCGATTTTCCGTCTTTATGAAGGAAGGTCGTCAGCGACTCGCCGAAATGCAATCAACTTGCTACCGAAAGGTTACTCAGGCCAATGGCACATTCCGTGAAGAGCGTTTTCACGGACTTCAAACAAAGCCCTTTCAGTCGGCATGCATCATCGCCATCGGGATGAAGCGTGACGAAAAAAACAGTGTCCCGGAAGTGGAAGAGATCGGTGCGGTGTTCTGCGCTGTAGAAAACATGTACCTAACCGCCGTGGCCCATGGTGTAGGTTGTTACCTAAGTACAGGTGGAATCACATATTTTGATGAGGCCAAACCCCTTTTTGGCCTTGGGCCAGCCGATCGGCTCATAGGGTTTTTTCATCTTGGGATTCCCAAGGATTGGCCGGGTTCGCGCCAACGCAAATCCGTCGACGAGGTCACACAATGGATAGTCGAGTAATGTTTACACGTTGATTCGTAAACCACAAAGAAATTAGTTTATTGCTCCCATGAACCTACCTGACCGATCCTCCATTGCTGCTGCCCACGAGCGCATCAAACCGTATATCCATCACACACCCGTCATGACCAGCACTTCCATTGATGAGATGGCCGGTTGTTCGGTATTCTTCAAGTGCGAAAACTTCCAGAAAGTCGGTGCTTTCAAGGCACGGGGTGCCATGAATGCTATCCTCAAACTCACAACCGAACAGCGTAGCAAGGGTGTTGCCACGCATTCTTCCGGGAACCATGCACAGGCGTTGGCCCGGGCGGCAAAGATTCTTCAGGTAGCATCCTATATCGTGATGCCCCGTACCGCACCGGAAATAAAGAAGCGTGGTGTTCGTGCGTACGGCGGAGAAATTTTTGAATGCGAGCCAACGCTTGCTGCCCGAGAAGCCACCCTTGAAGATGTCATTCGCAAAACCGGCGCTGCGGAAATCCATCCATTCAACAACTACGATGTCATGGAAGGTCAGGCTACTTGCGCAAAGGAGTTTTTTGAAGAGACATCTTCGCTGGACTTTCTGCTCGCACCTGTCGGCGGCGGCGGTCTTCTGAGTGGAACAGCGCTTGCCGCAAAATACTTTTCTCCGTCAACAGCGGTCATTGCCGGTGAGCCAGAAGGCTCGGATGATGCCTACCGATCCCTGAAGAGTGGCAAGATTGAGCCTGCACAATCCAACACCATCGCTGACGGACTGCTTACTACGCTAGGGACAAAAACATTTCCCATCATCCAGGACCTGGTCAAGGAAATCATCACCGTGACCGATGAAGAAATTGTTGCGGCCATGCGCATCATCTGGGAACGACTGAAGATTATTGTAGAGCCGTCCTGTGCCGTGCCCTTTGCCGCCGTGCTAAAACAAAAATCCCGATTTGCGGGTAAGCGCGTCGGGATTATTTTGTCGGGAGGAAATGTTGACCTCGAGCGGGCCGCGAAACTTTTCGCGGGCAACTAATTGCTCCCCTTCTTTATCTTATCGAATCGGCTTTCCGTAGCCTTCTTGGGGAAAACATTGTCTCGGGTGTTGATGTCTGCCGTTTCGCTGTTTGGGTCAATCACAATATTGACCACTTCCTTGTCTTTCATAAACACTTTTGTCACTTCCGATTCATTAAGTCTCCATATCTCTGCGGGCAACCGCTCAATTTCCTTTGAGCCGTCTTTGAAGGTCCACTCAATGATCACAGGCGACACAAGGCCACCGGTATTGCGCAGGGTTAACTGATAGAGATTTCTGCCCTCCATCCTTCCCCGAAGAGCATTATCATCGAGCCGACTCCGGAAATCACTGTACGCATCCTCCTTGGTATTCAAAACGGTAATCTCTTGCGGTCCGCGACTAAAATCGGGGGGTCTGCCATCCGATGAACCACTTACCGTAATGTCACCCTGGGCCACCTTTACACTCTTCTTCTCAGGGTCTACAGTGGTGCCCTTTACCCTGAACCACTTGACATCATGCACCGTGATGTCAACGACATCGGTACCATAAAACCATCCACGCCAGAACCAGTCAAGGTCAACGGCTGACGCATCTTCCATGGTTCGGAAGAAATCAGCAGGCTTGGGATGCTTAAAAGCCCACCGCTCGGCGTACACTTTAAATGCTTTGTCAAACAGTTCATGGCCCATCACTGTTTCTCGCAACAAGGAAAGCGCTGCAGCGGGCTTGTCATACCCATTGCTTCCAAAACTTGCTCCCTGGTTATCCGACATGGCAACGATAGGTCTCAGAATATTACGATCGCCCTTCATGAACGGAATAATGCTTTTCGGGGTATTCGAGGTTATGTCAAATTCGGGGTATCGCTCGCGGATGGTTTCAGTTTCGAGGAAAGAGTTTAACCCTTCATCCATCCATGTGCTCTGTCGCTCGTCGGAATTGATGATCATGGGAAAGAAATTATGACCGACTTCGTGTACAATCACTCCAACCATGCGCTCGAGGGTTCGTTTGTCATAAGTGCCATCTGGTTTCGGACGACGACCATTGAAGCTGATCATTGGATATTCCATGCCACCACCAACCCAGTTTACGGAATAGGCGGTAGGGTACGGATAGTCAATTGTCCGCTGAGAATAGACTTCGAGTGCATTCTTAACAGCCTTTGTGGACTCCTTGGACCAAAGAGGAACCGCCTCCCTGGAGTACAGAGATTGTGCAAGCACAGAACGTGAGCCGATCTTCACTGCCTGTGCATCCCATATAAATTTCCGGGATGTCGCAAACGCAAAGTCCCGGACATTATCCGCGTGGAAGATCCAGGTACTTGTCTTCTTCGATCGCTCTTTCTCCTTCTTCAAGGCTTCTTCTTGAGTGACGATCCAAATTTGCTGATCAAACGATTTCTGTGCTTTATCAAAACGCTCAATCTGTTCGCGCGTCATCACTTCTCCTGGATTTTGAAGCCAGCCGGTAGCACCGACAATGTGATCGGAAGGAACAGTAATCCGGACCTTATAGTTACCAAACGTCAAGGTGAACTCGCCGGAACCCAGGAACTGTTTGTTTTGCCATCCTTCGTAATCGTCAAACACACACATCCGAGGGAACCATTGCGCTATCGTATAGATGTAGTTCTTATCCTCAGGAAAATACTCCATTCCGCCCCGGCCGTTGTTGTCTCCCACCATACGATCGTTGATGTTGTACGACCATTCGATTGAGAACACGAACGATTCGCCTTGCTTTAGTGGTTTAGGCAAATCAACCCGCATCATGGTGTGATTGATAATGGTAGGCAACGGACTACCTTGAATATCATTGACAGATTTTATCGTAAACCCACCTTTGTAGCCCATGGCCCCTAAGGCTCCCGCCAGAAACTTTGCCGGGATGGAGTCACGGAGAGCATTGGTCGTGGTGGCCGAAGTCATATTCCCTTCAGCATTAATGTTCTGATCGAGTTGCAGCCAGAGGTATTGAAGGCTCTCCGGTGCGCGGTTGAAATAGGTGATTGTCTCCTTTCCGGTTAAGACCTGGGTCTCATCATTGATGGAGACGCTGATGTCATAATCCGCCTGTTGTTGCCAATAGGCAGGTCCTGGAGCACCCGAACTGCTTCGGTAACTGTTGGGCGTCGGAAGCAATTGATCCAGTTGCTCAAACTTGCCACCCCATTTTTCTTGTTGCGCATACCCTTGCACAAACACCAGACAGAAAACCAGTCGAAGAAATACTTTCATAGATACGCTCCTATTACTTTGAACCTAGTTTTTCCTTTTTAGCTCATCAAATTTACTTGCCGTAGGGGCTTTGGGAAACACATTATCGGCCTTGTTGATATCCGACGTTTCTTCCTTAGGATCGAGAACAACGCGTGTGACTTCCTTCTCTTTCATGAACACCTTCGTGACGGTTGTCTCATCCCTGCGCCAGATTTCAGCCGGAATCCGTTCGATCTCTTTGGTCCCATCCTTAAATGTCCATTCAATAATCACGGGCATCATCAGGCCGCCCTTGTTGGTTAGCTTAATCTCGTAAAAATTCTTGTTCTCCATCTTCCCAATTAAAGCCTTGTCATCCACGCGGCTTCGGAAATCATTGTAGAACCGATCATCGGTCGGCACAACGGAAAAGAATTCTGGTCCACTGCTGAAATCATTGGGGCTCTTTCCAGAAGATGACCCCGAGGCAACCGTTCCCTCCTTAACCTGCTTCCCCTTATTCTCAATGGAGACTCCCTCCTTTTTAACCTTGAACCATTTCACCTGATCAATGGTCTGATCGCACACATCCGTCGTGTAGAACCATCCCCGCCAAAACCAATCCAGGTCAACCGCCGAAGCATCTTCCATGGTACGGAAAAAATCCGCCGGTTTGGGGTGGCGGAATGCCCAACGCTGCGCATACTCCTTGAATGATTTGTCGAACAACTCCGGCCCCATGATTGTTTCACGAAGCATATTCAGACCCGTGGCACACTTGTGATACTGCTCACTGCCAAACTGCGGAATTTGCTCAGAGTTAACCATCAGAGGGCGCTTTGTCGCATTGTCGCCAAGCATATATGGAACAATCAGCTTAGCGGGCCCACGACCGATCGGCATGTCGGGATAGTGCTCCACCTCCGTACGATATTGAACAAACGTGTTGACGCCTTCATCCATCCATGTCCATTGGCGCTCATCGCTGTTGATGATCATGGGGAAAAAGTTGTGCCCAACTTCGTGGATCACCACGCCTACCAATCCCCACTTTGTTCGATCTGACCAAGTGCCATCTTTTCTTGGACGGGCACCATTGAAACAGATCATGGGGTACTCCATCCCTATCGAGGCATGGTGCACAGAAGTAGCATGCGGGTAGGGATAGTCAATGGTGTACTTGGAGTAAGTGATCAAGGTGGCACGAACGGCCTTGGTCGATTCCTGCTCCCATAGCGGGTTGCCTTCTTTCGGGTAATAGGACATGGCCAATGGCGTCTTGTCTCCAACTTTTACCGCCTGCGCATCCCAGATAAACTTGCGTGACGTTGCGAAGGCGAAGTCGCGTACATTTTCGGCCTTGAATTTCCAGGTCTTCTTCTCTTTGGCGCGGCTTTTTTCACGCTTCACGGCCTCCGCTTGTGTAGCGATGACAACCGGCTTATCAAAGGTCCTTTTTGCAAGTTCAAAACGCTCAAGTTGCTCGGGCGTCAAAACCTCTTTAGGGTTCTGGATCATCCCGGTTGCAGCAACAATATGATCAGCGGGCACTGTGAGATTTACTTCATAGTCACCGAACGTCAGTGTGAATTCACCATATCCGAGAAACTGTTTGTTCTGCCATCCCACCACATCGTCATACACGCACATGCGCGGGAACCACTGACCGATGATGTAAGAATAGTTTCCATCTTCCGGAAAGTATTCGAGTCCACTTCTCGCGTCGTTGCGGCTGACACCATGCATCCGGTCGCTGATGGTGTACGACCAGTCTACCGAAAAGCTAAATGTCTTTCCAGCAGGCAGCGGTTGGGGTAGGTCCAAACGCATCATGGTGTAGTTGATTTTGAAGGGAATCGGTTTGCCCGAAGCATCTTTCACACTCTTGATTTTGAATCCGCCATCGTAATCAAACAAAGCAAGATCCTGCGCCATCGACCGGGTGTTGGCTGAGTCTTTGACCGTGTTTGTTGCCGTGCTCTGCGTCATGTTGCCTTTCTCATAGATGTTTTGATCTACTTGTAGCCAGAGGTAAGTCAGTGCATCCGGAGAGTTATTATAGTAAGTGATCGTCTCTGAACCACGAATGCTCTGATTATTGTCATCGAGCTCAGCGTTGATCACGTAGTCGGCACGCTGCTGCCAATAGCGCGGGCCCGGTGCCCCGGACCCAGATCGGTACTCATTGGGTGTAGGGAGGAGCTGGTCAAGCTGCTCGAACTTTCCCTGCCACTTGGTGGATTCTTTGGTTGAAATTGAACCCGGTTGTCCGTAGGAAACTACGGAAACGATAAGCAGTAAATATATAGCGAGTCTCATGATGGATTGAAAGATTTAATTATCCGGGGATTCTGTCCTTCATCAGCATCAGCGCAATCCCTGCCACCGCCGAAGAGATGATCATTTTCCAGTCCCGGCGGTCTGCACCCGCCAGATTGACCACAATAAAACTAACCGCAAGGAAACCCCCAACGATAATTATCTGACCGACCTCCAGACCAATATTAAAGGCAAAAAGCTGGAGTACAATGCTCTGGTCCTTGCCCAATAAGGCCTTCAGGTAGTTTGAAAACCCAAGGCCATGGATCAGACCAAAGAAGAGCGCGAGGATATAGTTCGTCTGAACACCGACGGGATAGAACAGCTGCTCCTTTCGAAACAGGTTGGCAACGGCTGTTGTAAAAATCGTTAGTGGAATCAGGAACTCAACCCAAGTGGCCGAAACCGATATAACGTTCAGTGTGGCCAGTGCCAGAGTTATGGAATGTCCAATGGTAAAAGCCGTGACCAGGATCAGGATCTGCTTCCAGTCCTGAATAACATAAACCGCACAAAGCGCTACCACAAAGAGTATGTGGTCATATCCGTTGGCATAATCAAGGATGTGATCCTTTCCCAGCCCAAAGTAGAGTTCAAACTCAGACATATACAATTGCAAGTATATCACCAATTCGCGAATTGCACCCCTTAGATCACATCGATCAACTGACCTAACAAATTCTTTGTTTTCTGCCTACTTTTGAATGTTTATGGTTATCTATCTCCTCGTTGTCTGGCTCCTTCACCCGATGCATGTGTCGGTAACGGAAGTTCAATACAACGAGAAAAACAAGTCATTTGAGATCATCTCCAGGATCTTTATTGATGATCTGGAGCTATCCATTCGTAATGAAAAGAAGAATGAATCCCTGGACCTTCTCAATCCGGGGGACGGAATGACTACGGATCAACTGGTAAGCGAGTACATTGACCATCACTTACAAATTCGTCTGGATGGGAAGCTTTGTAAGATCAATTACCTCGCTCACGAAATAGATGATGTCGCTCTGGTATGTTACCTTGAAGTGGAGAATGTCAAAAAAGTCAATGGTATTGAAGTAACCAATTCATTCATCCAGGAAACACACGCTGATCAGTCCAACCTGGTACACGTTACCTATAAAGGGCCTGTCAAAAGTCTTCGGCTGACACGTGAACATCCTAATGGGAAACTGGATATCGGAAAGTAAAAATCACTGAACCCCATCACCATGCGTACAAAAATTGTTGCCGGAAACTGGAAGATGAACAAGACATGGACCGAAGCGAACGCGCTAACGGCCGAAGTGGTGGCCCTGCACACAAAGGAGGGCGGCAACGCAGTCAATGTCGTTCTCTGCGTTCCGTTTCCTTATTTGATTTCGGCGAAAGAACTTACAGCGACAACGACCATCGCGATTGGCGCTCAGAACTGTAGCGAGCATGAGTCAGGAGCCTATACCGGCGAAGTCTCAGCCTCCATGCTGAAATCGATGGCTATTCCGTATGTGATACTCGGGCACAGTGAACGCCGGCAATACTTTCATGAAACGGGAAGCCAGTTGGCCAAGAAGGTTGACAAAGCCCTGGCACATCAACTAACACCCATTTTCTGTTGTGGTGAACCGCTCGACATTCGTGAAAAAGGAACCCATGAAGCTCTTATCCGTCAGCAAGTAGAAGAAGGGCTATTTCATCTCTCTAAGGAGGCCATTGCCAGTGTTGTGATCGCTTACGAGCCGGTTTGGGCAATCGGAACAGGGAAAACAGCATCTACGCAGCAAGCACAGGACATGCACGCGGTGATCCGGAAGCAACTGTCAGGAAAGTACGGTGAATCCGTTGCTCAATCGATCCCCATTCTCTACGGTGGAAGTGTGAAGCCTGATAACGCGAAAGAGCTCTTCTCTTGTCCGGATGTTGACGGCGGCCTGGTGGGTGGTGCCTCATTGAAAGCGCGGGACTTCATGGATATCATTAAGGGCGCCTAAGAAATCAAACGAAGTACGGAAGTATTTTGAGTTCCTCTCCTAGTCCTTGATCCACTCATAAACGGTATAGTGGTCGCCGTTCATGCCAAGTCCTGAATATACTTTCTGGGCTGTCCCATTTCTCTTTTCGACATACAATCGGATTCCTTTCATGTCCGGATCCTGTTCCACCAACTGATGGATATGATGGTACATCTTCTTGAAGACACCCTTACCTCGCCAGGGAATCGCAACGTAAACGGATTGAATCCACAAAATCGTCCCGCACCGCCATTCACTCCATTCAAATGTGGTCATCAGGCAGCCAACGACTTCTCCTTCCTCCTCTGCTACATAATACTTTCCCTTACTGGGATCCTTCATCAGTCGATTCATTCCTTGCGTAAGCGGCAGAATCTCCAGCTGAATGTTTTCTGTCTCAAGGGCCATCTTCAGTTGGAAGTCCAGCAGTGATGGAATGTCGGATAGCTTTGCCTCGCGCACGAACATACACTACAACGCTTGCTGTATATCGCGGATAAGATCGTCAACATCTTCGATGCCCACGGAGAACCGCAACAACTTGTCAGAGATTCCTGCTTTGGCACGCTCCGATGGCGTAAGCTTCGCATGCGAGGTACGCACCGATGAACAGATGGTGGACTCTACACCCCCCAGACTCACTGCGCGATGAATGAGCTTGAGCTTATTCAGGAATTTGTCCGGATCGCTTCGCACCTCGAAAGAAACCATGCCCCCGAACCCTCCGGGCATTTGCTTTCTTGCAATGCCGTGGCCAGGATGATCCTTGAGGCCTGGATAGTAGACCCTTTGAATTCGCTTTTCACCTGATAAGAACTTCGCCAACTTCATAGCATTCTCATTCTGCCGCTGAACGCGAATGACCAGTGTCTTCAGGCTGCGCTCCACCAGGGAGCAGGTCAGTGAATCCAGTGTACCCCCGAAATGCACCGCGCTGGTTTTGATCTGAGCGATCAATGCCTTTGACGCTAGCGCAAATCCGCACATCAGATCGCTATGCCCTCCAATATATTTCGTACCGCTGTGCAGCACGACATCCAGCCCCAGGTCAATAGGATTCTGATTAACCGAAGAGGCAAAAGTGCTATCGATCATGCTCACCAACGTATGCTTGCGTGCAATCTTTGCAACAGCAGCGATATCTGTGATCTTGAGTAGCGGATTCGATGGAGTCTCGATATAGAGCACCTTCGTGTGCTTGGTGATTGCTTTTTCAAAATTCTTCGAGTCAGAAGCATCGACAAGCGTATAGCGTATTCCATACCGTTGAAATTCGTTCATTACCGCGTTATGCGTTCCGCCGTAAAGGTCTTGTTGCAAAACCACATGGTCGCCGGCTTTCACAAACGCAAAGAGTGATGTCATGATCGCCGCCATTCCTGAACTGAACACGAGGCCGTCCTCCGCATTTTCCAGATCCGTCATCTTTTTTACAACAGCCTGCTGATTGGGCGTATTATAATAACGCGGATACCGCACCTCCTGCTCGTAATCGTAGGCCGTCGAAGTATAAATGGGGGTCACGCGGCCACCAAATAGGGTATCGGGCTGGCTACCGGAATGAACCGCCAGTGTTTGCTTGGATGACGTCTTCTTCATGTACGCAAGTAACAAAAGGATGTCTCTTCGTGGAATTCCGGAAAACAATATTTTGAGCGGTGTGGTCACAGACTTGATATTCAGGATCGCTGTGGCACATGATTTAGCTGAATTAAGGGCTTGTACGGAATAGGTTAACTATTTGATCAGGATTTCCGGCTCGGAAATCTTTGCCTCTGGGAATTCGCAACGATAGCTTGATCAAAAATGCACCTGCTATGAAAAGTCCCAACCCATCACATCATCAGCCTGAAGATGATTCCCGAACATCAAACACTGGATTCAAACTGCATCCAGAATTGAATTATAATCACGTGAGGGTTGAGTCAGGCTGGGATTCTCCAAAGAAAAACCTTGCTGTTTTCAAAAAGCAGAGTTCGGATGAGGAAGCCCATCATTACACCGAGCTGCGAAGCCTGACCACCACCTTTGTAAACAACGTCTTGAGTAAAGAATGGAGTGAATCCAGTAATGTCATCTTTGCTGAAGCTGTTGCGCTGCACGGAAGAACGTTTACCCGGTCCGGGATCTCATCAATCCTTTGTTTCTTTCAGGCCTGCCATGTAAAGCTCCAGTTGGAAGACTTCACGATTCACAATATTCACGTAGACCTTGAAAATCACAAGGCAGCCGTCAGGGGCGACATCGAGTATTGCGGAACACATCCGGGAATGGAGCGCGAACTGACAGAGGGGCCCTGCATACTTCACTTTGAGTTAACTTCCGTTGGCTGGCATATTGCTCAAATGGAAATACCTGGACTCTAGGGAACGAGGATTGCCTTCTGATTATGGAAGTAGCTTAAAAACCCGAAATAGAAAAGTCACCGATTAAAGCGGTGATCTTGTCGTACACATCATAATGCGGGTTTTGTCCGCAAGTTTTCGCATATTTCATATCCTAACCCAAACATCTATGCGAATTCTCCTCATCGCGCTTTGTGGCGCCCTTCTGCTTGCCCCTGCTGCTGTGGCTCAGAAATCAAAACCAAGAACGGAAACATCCTCGGCGCCAGTCATTAGTGCAGAGAAGTACAAAGGCCTGAAGTGGCGGAACATCGGTCCGTTTCGCGGCGGTCGCGCCAATGCTATTGCTGGTGATCCCACTAACCCCATGGTTTACTTTGTAGGCTATACCGGCGGTGGCGTTGCCAAGACCGATGACGGCGGCACAACCTGGAAGAACATCTCTGATGGTTTCTTCAAGGTCGGTTCGATCGGGGATATCGCCATTTGCGAATCCGATCCCAATGTCATCTACGTTGGCACAGGCGAGCATGCCGTGCGCGGCGTAATGACCTCGTATGGCGATGGTGTTTACAAATCAACCGATGGCGGAAAAACCTGGAAGAACATGGGGCTGGAAAAAACACGGCACATTTCTGACGTTGTTGTCCACCCAGTAAATCCCGATGTGGTCTACGTGGCTGCGCAAGGACCAGTACATGGTGCCAGCCCTGATCGCGGAATCTACAAATCAACCGACGGCGGGGTAACGTGGAAGAAGACACTGACGGTTGACGACAACACTGGCGCGTCCTCGCTCAGCATGGACATGACCAATCCCCGCATTCTCTATGCGGCAACCTGGCAGCATCGTCGCTACCCCTGGAAAGTGGAAAGTGGCGGTCCCGGCTCCAATGTTTGGAAATCCACCGATGCCGGTGAAACCTGGACCAAAATCAATGAAGGCTTGCCCAAGGAAATGGGTAAGATTGGCGTAAGCGTTTCCCGCGCAAACCCAAATCGGGTCTTCGCCATTATCGAAGCTGAAAAATCAAAAGCTGGCCTCTACCGCTCTGATGACGGTGGAAAGAAATGGACACTCCTCAGCAGCGACCAGAACATCACCTCACGGTCGTGGTATTATATGGAGGTCTTTGCTGATCCCATCAATGCAGACATCGTGTATGTACTCAATGCGCCGATGACTCGGTCAATTGATGGCGGCAGAACCTTTTCTACGATCCGCGTAGGTCATGGTGACACGCATGATCTGTGGATTAGCACAAAGAACAATCAAAATCTGGCGCTGGCTGATGATGGCGGTGGTGAGATCACCTACAACCAGGGGAGAACCTGGTCAACGCTGAATAACCAGGCTACGTCGCAGTTTTACCGCGTCAACGTCGACAACAAGTTCCCTTTTTGGGTCTATGGTGGTCAGCAGGACAACTCTTCCGTAGCTACACCCAGCCGCAACGGAAGCTTCGGCATTACCGATAAGGACTGGATCAACGGCCCCGGTTGCGAAAGTGCGTGGGTTGCATTCAATGACTTTAACAATCCTGAACTTCTCTATGGTGGATGCTATCAGGGTCAGATCGATGTGTTGGATATACGAACTGGAGAATCGAAAGACATCCAGGAGTATCCCTCCATCAAACTGGCCGAGGCACCCAAGAAAATGAAGTACCGCTTCAACTGGAATGCCCCGCTAATCAACTCACCCCATGATGCCCGCACCATGTATCACGGTGCCAACGTCCTGTTCAAAACTATGGACGGCGGAATGAGCTGGAGTATCATCAGTCCTGACTTGACTCGGAACGATTCCACCAAGCAGGATGTGAGTGGAGGCCCGATCACGAACGAAGGTGCCGGCGGTGAAAATTACAATACGCTTTACTATATCGTCGAGTCGCCGAGCGAACCCGGTGTCATTTACACAGGCAGCGATTGCGGCCTCGTTCACATAACCAAGGACGGAGGCAAGTCCTGGGCGAACATCACCCCCACTGGCCTGCCCGAAGGGATGATTCACTCCATCGAGGTATCTCCACATGATAAAGCGACCGTGTACATCTCCGCTTCGCGATACAAATTCAACGACTACTCCAATATGACGTACCGATCTACCGACTATGGGAAGAGCTGGACAAAAATCGGAGCCGATGTTGACACGGACGACTTCATCAAAGTCATTCGTGAAGACAAGAAAGTGAAAGACCTGTTATACGCAGGATCAGAGCGCGGATTCTACATTTCATTCAACGGAGGAACTTCTTTCACCCGGTTCCAGTTGAATCTCCCCATCGTTCCAGTGACCGATTTGATCATCAAAGACAATGATCTCGTTGCTTCTACAGCCGGTCGTTCCTTTTGGATTCTCGACGACCTTGGCGCCATTCAGCAGAGCAAGGGAAATTTTGGGGAAGCCGCGGTGAAGTTGTTCACACCGAAGCCGACCTACCGTCTGTCCTCGGTGACCATTCCTGAGTACTTCGGAGATATCCCTGGGCTTGGCAGAAACCCACTCAATGGAGTCGCCCTCGATTATTACCTGAAGGAAAAGGCCGACACGAATAAGGTAACGTTGGAAATCATGGACATGTCCGGGAAGGTAATCCGCAAATACACCAACAAGAAGGACGAGAATTTCAAACCCTACCCGGGCGGACCACCTCCTGCTGAAACCATCCCGGCTGAAGCAGGTATGAACCGATTTGCCTGGGATTTCCGGACAGAAAACCTTGTCGGTGTGCCCGGAATCTATGTCTATGGTGATTACCGAGGATACCGCGTTGCCCCCGGAAAATACAAGGCACGTCTTACAGCGAAAGGGACACAATCAGAAACAGAGCTTGAAATCATCTCTGATCCGCATGTCACCGCTACTGCTGCTGAGTGGGCAGCGCAGCAAGAGTTTATGAGACAGGCGGGTGAGCAGTTTGAAGAATTGCACCGCTCGGTAATTGCCCTGCGCCAGGTAAAGAAGCAGGTGGAAACCTACAACGAGTCGCTCAAGAATGTGCAGGAGGCAAAAGACTTTATCAACCTGGGGAAAGAGTTGAACAAGAAGATTGACAAATGGGAATCCAATTTGATCGAACCCCGCTCAAAAAACTTCCAGGATGTGATCAACTTCCCCAACAAGCTGAACTCCGAGTTTTTGCAGCTCCGCGGCGTTGCCGATAGCCATGATCCCAAACTTACCAAGGGTGCTCAGGATCGCGCAAAAGATGTTCAGGCCGACTGGGCGAAATACAAAATGCAGATGAACCAGTTGATTGAAAAGGATATCGCTGAGTACAACCGCGTTTTCAAGGAAAAGAATATGCCTGCGTTGATGCCAGAGAAAAAGGAAGTGATCATTAATAATTGATTTGTTAGTTCAGCTATTCGTTGATTAGAGCATGAGAAACATGAAATACCTTGTAGCCATTGCCCTTGTTGTGGGGTTGATGCCATCCTTTGCACAAAAGAAAGGGGCAGCACCCGTTGCTGTCTCCACTTCTTTTGATCAGTCCCTTTATGCGGGTATTCGATGGCGTGAACTCGGGCCCTTTCGCGGCGGCCGGTCGACCACGGTCACCGGTGTGCGAGGTAACAATAACCTCTACTACTTTGGTGCTGTGGGTGGCGGTGTGTGGAAAACGGAAGATGCCGGACAGACTTGGTCAAATATTACCGACAAGTACTTTGGTGGGACTATTGGTGCTGTAGCTGTAGCCGAAAGCGACCCGAACGTCATCTATGTCGGTGAGGGTGAGCAGGGGCTTCGCAACAACGTGTCCAGCGGATGGGGAGTTTGGAAATCAACCGATGCCGGCCAGACATGGAAACACATTGGGCTTCAGGACTCGCGGCATGTTTCACGCATTCGCATCCATCCCAGGAACCCGGATATTGTTTACGTGGCCGCGATGGGCAACCTCTGGAAGCCCAACGACACACGCGGGGTATTTCGCAGTACTGACGGTGGAACAACGTGGAAAAAGATACTCTACATCAATGACAAGGCTGGTGCGGGTGATCTCACAATGGATCCGAACAATCCACGCATCCTTTACGCAGCAACCTGGAACATGAAACGCAACGGCTGGCGCATGGACAGCGGCGGACCCGATTCAAAGCTTTGGAAAAGTGTTGACGGCGGGGATACATGGGAAAATCTCTCGGAAAAACCCGGGATGCCTGGCGGAATCAACGGCATCATCGGCGTAACCGTATCTCCAAAAAACTCAAGTCGCGTATGGGCGATTCTTGAGAATTCCGAAGCTCCGGGCGTGTATCGTTCGGAGGACGCTGGCGCCACCTGGACACGGGTCAATCAGGATCGGGCGTTGCTGCAGCGTGCCTGGTATTATTGCCGCATTTATGCCGATTCAGAGAATGAAGACAAGGTATTTGTGCTGAATGTTAGCTATGGTGTTTCCAAAGACGGTGGGCGCACCTTTGAACTGAAGAATGCTCCTCACGGCGACCATCACGATCTTTGGATTGATCCAGAAAATAACCAGCGAATGGCCATGGCCGACGATGGCGGTGCCCAGGTTTCCAATGACGGCGGGAATAACTGGACAACGTATCACAATCAGCCTACAGCGCAGTTCTATCGCGTTACTACCGATAATGCATTCCCCTATCGGATTCTTGGAGCCCAGCAAGACAACACCAGCGTTCGCATTCCGCATCGTACCGACGGGAACAGCATTTCGGAACGCGATTGGACAGCACTGTCAATTGGTGAAAGTGCCCACCTCGCGCCCGATCCGCTGAATAACAACATTATCTACGGCAGTGATTACAAAGGATACATGAGTATGCAGAACCTGGACAACGGACAGGAACGCAGTACCAACGTATGGCCTTTCCTCCCAGCCGGTTCTGGTGTGGAAGTGATGAAATATCGTTTTAACTGGAATTACCCGTTGGTGTTCAGTCATCATGATCCGAAGAAACTCTACGCCGGGTCCAACCATCTTCACGTCACTACAAATGGTGGCGCTAGCTGGGAGGTTATCAGTCCAGACCTTACCCGAGCAGAACCTGAAACCATCAAGTCTTCCGGTGGGCCAATCACTCAGGATAACACAGGCGCAGAGTACTATGCCAATATTTTCGTGATCGCGGAGTCTCCCTACACGAAAGACGAAATCTGGACAGGCTCTGACGACGGCCTTCTTCACGTGACAACGGACGGTGGGAAGAACTGGAAGAACGTAACCCCTCCGATGTCTCCCAAGTACAATATGATGAACAGCATTGATGTCAATCCCTTTGTTGTTGGCGGAGCCTACGTTGTAGCCAGTTCATATAAATTCAGTGACTACACTCCCTACATTTACAAGACAACAGACTACGGGAAAACATGGACGGTCATCACACAAGGAATTCCGAAAGAGGAATTTGTCCGCGTTGTGCGGGCAGATCCCAAACGTCGTGGCTTGTTGTATGCAGGAACAGAAAAGGGCATGTGGGTTTCGTTTGATGATGGTAACAGTTGGAGCAAGTTCCAGCTCAACCTCCCACCCGTACCCATTCATGATCTGGCATTGAAAAATGACAACCTGATTGCTGCTACCCACGGCAGAAGTTTCTGGATGATCGATGATCTCACGCCACTCCATCAGCTTAGCAGCGAGATGGCTTCCAAAGAGACCATTTTGTACAAGCCTATGTCAACGTATCGGATGCCCGGAGGAGGAGGATGGGGCGGGGTCGACCGCAGGCTTGAAGGCGAAAATCATCCAGGTGGTGTCATGGTCCATTTTTTCTTAAAGCGCGCTGATGCGAAAGAGGAAGTGAAGTTGGAGTTCCTCGAAGCAGATGGTCGGGTCATCAAATCATATTCGAACAAAGCACGTGAGCGGGCCGACCAGTTAACGATAAAAGCCGGTGGCAATCGCTTTGTGTGGAATATGCGTCACCCGGGCTACAAAACATTCCCCGGGCTGGTGTTCTATGGCTCACCCAATCTTGGGCCCAAGGCTGTTCCCGGAAAATACAAAGTCCGCCTTACCGCATACGGTCAGGCTATGGAACAAGAATTTGAAATTCTGAAAGACCCTCGGATTCAAACCACCCAGGAAGAATTTCAGGCACAGTTTGATTTCCTTGTAAAGGTTCGCGATAAGGTAAGTGAGGCTAACCAGGGTGTAATCGATATTCGAAAGATCAAGGAAGACTTGAGCTCATTAAAAGCCCGCATCGGATCAGATCCTCAATACAAGGAGCTGATGGACGCAGTGAAGAAGTTTGAGGATGCACTCACTGTGCATGAGAACAACATCCATGAAACCCGAAACAGAAGTGTCCAGGATCCATTGAACTATGGCATTAAGATGAACAACCAACTGGCCCATTTGATGGTTGAGCAAGCGGCCGGTGACTTCCCGCCGACCAAACAAGGAGAAGAGGTCCGTCAGATGCTAACGCGTACCGTCGATGATGAATTAGGCAAATTGAAGACGACCATTAGCCAGAATGTGGATCGCATCAATCAAATGGCGAAGGAGAAGGGGATTGAGGTAATCACCTTGCAGCGAAAGGCGACGGATATGTAGATCCTTTGAAATTTCCTGGATTAGAAAAGGGCAGCTTCGGCTGTCCTTTTTTGCTTTGGGAACTTGTTACCTGCCCCACTTCCGCTCAAGTTCCATAGCTCGCGGAATCAGCACTTCGTCCTCAATCAATGCGTGAACCGCAAGGTCTTTCTCAAACACTTCGATCTGTGATACCAGAATCCGGTATAGCGTTTCGTTCGTAGGCGGTGGTGAATATTCCAGAATCGCGGAACGAACATCCTCCAACTCCTTTTCTGTATCCTGATGGTGCACAAGAAACCGGCTGAGTGAGTATGAAGATGGATAGGCCTGGAAGGATGCCTTCCCTTCATTCACCTTTTCCAGGTGGAGGATGTACGGGAGCAATTGGGCTTCCTCCGCTTCAATATGGCTGGATAGGTGCTGCGTGTATGATGTGTAGAAATCATGAAGAATCACCAACAAAGGATGGGCCTCAGGGTAACTGCGCATCAGCAAATGAATACTTTGCTCTATCTCAAACATCTTGCGATGAAGATAGTAGTCGTGAGTCTTGCGAATGTAGTCCACAATGACGTCCAGCGTGAACTTGTCAAACGCATGGGTATCAAAAGACTTTTCGTCTTCAAACACCTGAAGAAGCGTAAATACAAATTCTGCATTGATGCCCAGGCGCGTAAGCTCCTCATAGGAGAACATCAGTTCATGAGCATGACTGACATTATATCGTAACATTACCTGTCGCAACTCATCGTGCTCCATCGGGGACATGATTTTCGTATGAAATGCGGAAAATTGAGAATAATCACGATGCAGCAATATGATTTTTGTCAGGTTCTGCGATCCCGCTTACCGGGGAAAGTAGTATTTTTATTATTGTTCATAACCAACCATGGCTGACCGAACACCATTCTCAGAGACGCTCTACACGTTTGTTGAACGTGGAGAAACACTTTTCCTCTTTATGTTGCTGGCAGGTGCTGTTCTGTTCTCCTTCGGGTTCTCCCAAGGATCAGGGTTGGTGTCATTCGCACTGGGCGGTCTGGCCGTTGTCTTCTTTCTGATGGCTTACCGACCACCAAAGTACAGCCAACCCGTTACGGAAAAGAAAATGGATTTCATGCAGCTACTGGTGCTCACCATCATTCCCAAAGTCCTTTGGATTAGTTGCGCGGTGGGTAGTATTGGATTGCTCCTGCGTCACCTTCAAACTGCGAATGACGGTTACCGACAAATGCTCATCATTCAGTCTGCTGTAACAGTGGGGACCTTGATTGTTGTGGGCTTTGGCGCTGCAACGGGGGCGAGCGGTTTAAGAAATTTACTCCCAATTTATTACCGAGCCCTTCCCTTGACTCTCGCCGCGGGCTCGCTGTTGATGGCCTAGATGTCTTGTTGAATGAAGCCGTTTGGGTTCATGATATCGGCGCGTAGCAATCCCTGGTGACAAAATGCGTATCTTACATGTACACCACTGCCGTAGATGCTCCGATTGGGCCTTTTTCTCGTTTTCATCATTTGTTCTCCTGTTTTTGGTCAAATAGTAGCGCACAATACTTTGCCCACAGAAGCGGGAAAAGCGACGACTGCTGTTACCGAAAACGCATTGCCCATATCGAAAAATAGTACCTACTCCATCACCATCACCGTAAAGAATATCAGGAACAGAGACGGCGTGATTCGATTCAAGTTTTACAACGACACGACACAGTTTCCTCATGATTTTGGATTTCTCAAGGTTGTTGTCCCAAAGACAGAAATGACCGGCGACTCACTCCATTTAACATTGCATGGGTTTCCCTCTCAACGGATGGCCATCGCTTTGCTGGATGATGAAAACAATAATGTCAAATTGGATTTCGGCTGGTTTCTTCCCAAAGAAGGACATGCTTTTTCTGATTACTATCACAGCGCACTTCGTCGGCCGGTATACAACGATTTCGCGTTTACACTGACCGGTGATAAGAGTGTAGTGATGACCATGCGCTATTACTGATTGAATCCTTTTGCCATGACTGCTCAGGTACTGACCGATATTGCCCATGCATGGTTCTCTGCATTCAATGCAAAAGACATAGAAAAGCTCCTTGCTCTCTACGATGACCATGCAGAGCACTATAGCCCCAAACTGAAAGTCAGCCAGCCGGAAACACAGGGATCTATAAAAGGAAAAAAGGCGCTCCGCTCATGGTGGCAGGGCGCCTTCGATCGACTGCAGTCACTTCAGTATGAAGTGGTGAGACTCACTCCGCATGAAGACCGCATCTTCATGGAATACATTCGGCATGTTGCCGGTGAAGAGGATCTTTACGTAGGTGAAATGCTCGAGGTGCGCAATGGGTTGATCATTGCCTCAGCCGTGTTTCACCGTTAGGACTTCTTGCCCATCCCCAGGACGGCGCCAATTACTCCACCGCCAATTCCAGCCATCACCGTATAGGCAATGATGTCGACGCAGGTTGCCGTCAGATCCATGATATTGCTTGTTCCATACATGGCAAGGTCAAAGCCCGCTGCCATAAGAAATCCCATCGTGGCTGCGGCACCGAAACCACTGCCGAAGGAGCTGATGTTAGCCCATTTCAGGAAGACATAGGTGAACAATGCACCGGAAGCAAAATTACCCAGCAGTAAAGACCACCATACCATGTCTTCGCCACGGGATATTCCCGTTGCAGAGCCGGCATGTTCCATCATGAAATTCATGAGTGCCATACCGTAAATCAGCCATCCTGCAAAAAAGAAAGTCAGTCCCCCCGCAATCGTTCCCATCAAGAATTTTTTGGTATCCATAAGGGTTTGGGTTTTGTGAAACCGAATATAACAAAATCGGATGAGGATAGTCGGCTAAGGCTTTTCCGGTGCGATCCGGATATCATTGGTTTTGAGGAATTGCCTCCACCCAGCCAATAGTTCACTGAATTTCTCAGGAAACCGCTCCACCAGGTTGGTGGTTTCGCCCGGATCGGATGCCACATCATAAAGTTGGAATGTGCTTTCCCGGTATGGGCCTTCCACATTCACAATCTTCCAATTTCCTTTACGGAAGTAAGCGCGCCCTGCAAGTTCAAGTCCCATGGAGTAGTTGGCATCATGTACATTGCCCTGCTTGCCCATGAGGTATTTTAACATAGATTCTCCCAGCATGGGAAGTAACCTCTCCGAGCCCCGGGTTTCCGGATATGACACGCCTGCAAGTTCAAGCAGGGTTGGCGCAATATCCATAACAGTCACGTAGTCGTTGCGAACAGGCCGGACTGCGCGGATGTTCTTCCCTCCGATAATCAGGGGCGCAACGATACCCCCTTCCGTTGTATACCCTTTGTGATGACTGAATGGTGCAGCACCGGCCTTCGCCCATTGTGGACCATAGGAAACGAACGAGGTAGGAGAACCCATATTCTCATATCGATTGTCATACTTGCGTTTGATAAAATCTGCATACGGCCTCTGCACATAAAAATCTTCAGCCGCCGCGCCGTTGTCAGACATGAAGATGATTACCGTATTGTCATACAACCCCGCATCCTTCAGGAAGCGGATCAGTCTTCCCACATGCTCATCGAGGTTGTCCACCATCGCCGCATAGAGCTCCATCTTCCGCGATTCAATTCTCTTCTCTTCGTTGCTCAACATATTCCAGGGCTTAACAGAAGAAAGTCTTGGAGGCAGCACACTCGTATTCGGGATAATCCCGGCACGTTTCAAGCTTGCAAAGCGTAATGCCCGAAGAGAATCATATCCCATGTCATACATTCCGCGATACCGGTCATTTTCCTTCGGGGATTGAAGTGGCCAGTGTGGTGATGTATACGCGGCAAAAGCAAAGAATGGCTTGCCATCGCCTCGGTTTGCGCGGATGAATTCCATCAGTTTGTCGGTGTAAACCTCGGTGGAGTACTTTCCAACAGGATAATCCGTAAGCACACCATCGGCACTGTATTGCGAAACACTGTCTGTCGCCACGAGACCAATATTGTTGTAGTGATTGCTGGCGCCTTGCAAGAGACTGAACGATCGTTCAAAACCCTTCTGTGCCGGACTGTGTTCAGGGCGTTTGCCCAGATGCCACTTGCCGGCGGTATACGTGTGATAACCTGCATCCCGCAACAGCTGTGGCATAGACACTACGCGATCTGACAGATATCCTTCATATCCCGGCTGTCCTGCTTCCCATGAGTCTTTTGCAACACCCCCTTGGCGCCCCATGCCCGCTACATGATTATTGTTTCCCGTAAGCAGCATGGCGCGCGTTGGTGCGCAGGAAGGTGCCGTGTGAAATTGTGTAAAGCGCAGGCCCTCCGAGGCAAGTGCATCGATCGATGGTGTTTTGATATCGCCTCCAAAACAACCCAAGTCGGCATAGCCGAGATCATCGGCAACAATCAGGAGTATGTTCGGGCGGTCATCCCGCTGCGCGTATAGGGACAGGGGAACGAGAAGTAATGCGACCAAAAAGAACCGGAGCGCACGGAGCATTACCAAAGATACAAATCAAATCTGGAGACCGTCCTACTTGTTCCAATCCGGGCGACGGCTGTTCCACATGTCCATCTTCATTCGCCATCGGCCTTGTGCATCCTTGGCCCAGAGGATGTAATACTTTGCCGAGGCTACAGGTCCAACGACTTCACCTGGCTTTTGTGATTGCGTATAGAAATACCCGTAATCGTGCGCGAGATTGCCTTCAATCACAATGCGGTCTGGTTCACTTCTGTGCACAACCGGTCGTGTCGTTGATTGCCAAAATGCGAGAATACCCTTGCGGCCTGCGATAACATCCCTTGCCGGTGACATCAGGATGGCGTCCTCCGCGTAGTGATTGGTCATCGCCTCAAAATCTCCCGCGACGTAGCTGGCCGAAAATTGTGCCGACTCGCGACGGATGGCTGCTTCATCTGATTCCTGCGCTAAACTTGTATAGGGCAGAATGAATGCAAAAAGGAATAGGTGCTTCATCGTCATGTTAACGGAGAAAGCACTCTTGGGTTAAGGTACAGCCTAATCCTTGCGTATGGCCGCAATGCACTCAATTTCTACCAAGGCTTCCTTTGGCAACCGACTAACTTCCACCGTAGTTCTTGCCGGTTTATGCTCACCGAAGAATGTCTCGTACGCCTTATTCATTTTTTCGAAGTCAGCAAAATTCTTCAGAAACACAGATGTCTTCAGGATGTTTGTGCGATCACAACCAGCGGCTTTCAGCACGTTCTCCAGGTTTGAAAGGACGAGTGTGGTCTGTTCGGCGACCGTAGCTCCTTCGATCTGCATGGTTGTGGGATTGAGTGGGGTCTGACCCGAGCAAAATACAAGGTTGCCTGACTGCCAGGCGTGCGCGTAGGGCCCAATGGCTTTGGGGGCTTGTTCAGTAAAAATCTTTTTCATGAGCTGAAAGTACATTATTCTCATCGGGTCAACCAACCGGAAATAGACAAGCGGCAAGGGATATTCTTTACCTTGCAGGAAACGCATCATTCATGAACCCGACCAAAATCCTCATTAACAGTAACGGCTCTATCAAAGTTGAAGGTGACTTCCAAATCGTTGACGCGCAGGGAGGAGTGTATGGCCTGCAGGGAAGAACGATTATCTCACTTTGCCGTTGCGGCCGCTCGGCCAACAAGCCGTTCTGCGACGGATCACACAAGGGAAATTTTGAACACACGGCCATCGCCTTTGAACTTCCGCCCCGGAAGGTATAATCCGTACGCGGACAACCCGCTTTTTCATTTACCGTTTCATCGGCATGGGCACTTCGTCACTTCAACCCTTCATCAGTCAGAAGTTTCGCTTCTGGTCGTTTGTGTCCATGTTTTTGCTGGTGTTCGTTCACGGTTACAACCTGGAGCTGCGTTATCTCCAGCCGTTCACCACACCCGGTGAGGCACTCACACCGACAGGATTTATCGAGTATTTTCTCGCCAACGGAATATTCCGTTTCCGGATTCCCATGTTGTTCATCATCTCCGGGTATCTCTTCGCCCTGCATGACGATCAGCCACAACCTATACGTGTACGTAAGCGCCTTCGCACCTTGCTGGCCCCCTATCTTCTCTGGAGCGCCTTTGGCCTCGCGATGACCTTTGTACTGGAACTCTGGCCAGTGACACGCGACGTGATCGTCAGTTCTCATGTGGTGCAAATCGACGATACCCGGATGACGATTCATGAGTATCACTGGTATGAGGTGCTGGCACGATGGATCTTTTTTCCAGTCTCTTATCAATTATGGTTCATCCGCGTTTTGCTGATCTACAACCTGGCCTACCCGCTCATCCGCACCTGGGTGACGGGCCGTCAATCGAGGATCATCTTTTTTTCCATCGTCATGCTCATGTGGCTCGCCACGTTTGGGATCATCTTTGTCGAGGGCGAGGGCTTACTCTTCTTCGCGCTGGGGGTGTGGATGCAGAAAACGAACTTCTCCCTTGAAACACCAAATCGATGGTTACGCCCTGCCCCATGGGGGGTTGTCTTTGTTGCGCTCGCAGCAGGTAAAACATGGCTGGCCTTCGAAGGACAGGCTCTCCTGGGAGATGCTGTGTACCCCGTGATATCGCTGATGCACAAGGCCGTTGTCGCCAGCGGTCTCATCGCATGTTGGTTTGGATTGGATGCCATGGTCCACTGGTTTATGGACCGAAAGTGGTTTACCTGGCTTTCCGGATTCTCCTTCATGATCTACGCAGTTCATGCACCGTTCGTTGCATACTTCATTAACCCGGTCATTGAAGCCCTTCAACCGATGGGAGGCGCTCGCCTGGCAGCGTTTGTCATTCTGCCGCTCGCCATGATTGTGTTCTGCGTGGTTCTTGGGGCTATGCTGCGAGCACTCTTTCCAAAAGTCTATGGATTGTTCACGGGCGGAAGAGGGCTATGATGTGGCGGATTATATTCGACAACACCACGCTCAAATGACGAATGTCCAATATTGAAGTGGCTGGCACTACAATATTGGACATTCAACATGATTTTCCTTCTATCGCTTGCTCGTCTTCAAAATGAAATCGGCTGTCTCCTTCTTAAAGAGTTCCAATGAAGGCCGGTGCGTGTACATCATATGACCTGCTTCAAAGTACTTCATGATGATATTGGCTTTGATTTCTTTCTCCAACTCCATGTGATCGATGGTGTACTCAACGCCGTAGAATGGCGTAGCGAGATCATAAAGCCCATTCAATATCAATATTTTCAGGTTCGGATTGCGCGACATCGCTTCTGCCATATCCGGTGCAGTATTCGGCGGTGTTGGGAAGCCTCCGCCGTTCTTCGCGTGCTTCCAGTCCCAATCAAATCCCTGACGTGCATAAGCCGATACATGATAGGAATTGGCTTTATTCACCTTCAGCGTATTGTAATAGTAGTCCATAAACAACGCAGTGTAACCCGGGCTAATGGCGCTGCTCTGTGGATCAAATTGCGAATACTGGCTAAGCGGATCCTGATTGATGCCCGAAAAGCGAGAATCCAGGCGGCCCACGGTCTTCTTTTCTGCACGGAGTAGCTCTTCCGTAAACTCTGGCTCACTCACACGCAGGTTTGCCTTATCGAGATACGCTTTGCTCAGTCCCGTAAAATAAGCGAGCCGATCGAGTGCCTTTTCCCGTGCGGCACCGGAAAGCTGATCACCCTCCATCAATGCCAGTGTATACTCTGTCTTGGCAAAAGCACGGGACTCATTCAGGAATGCGTCCAGGCTTGCCGGTTTGTTTGGCACCTTATTGTGGTACCAGGCTGTTGCCGAATACGTCGGCAGGTTCATCACATAGGAAATATCATCCCCCTGAGCGAAAACAAGCTGGCGAAGATCAAATACCGCCGAAACCATGATGACCCCATTCATGGCCATGCCCATCGACTCTTGCAAGTAGTCAACGACACCTGCATTGCGGAACGTACCATAGCTTTCACCCAACAAGTACTTCGGAGAATTCCACCGGTCATACTCCGTCACAAACTGCTTGATGAATTGGCTGATCGCTTTGATGTCCTGGTCAACGCCCCAGAAATCTTTGTTCTTCGATTTGCCCACTGCACGGCTCAGCCCGGTTCCGATGGGATCCATCATCACGATATCAGTGACGTCAAGAAGTGACGAACCGTTGTCTTCCAGTGTATATGGCGCTGCGGGTGTAAACCCGGGATCATTGACCACAACACGGCGCGGCCCAACGACACCCATGTGCAGCCAGATGGAGGATGATCCGGGGCCGCCATTGAAAACAAAGGCAATGGGGCGCGTCTTCATGTCGGTTGTGCCGTCTTTGATATACGCTGTAAATCCATGAAGCGCTATGGGCTGGTCTTCGCTGTTTCTCAGCAGCATCGTGCCTGCCATTGCTTTATAGGCTATGATTTTACCGTCAATTTTTACGGTGTGACTCGTGGTTGAAATCTCGCCCTTCGGGATCGTATCTGACTTCACCTGGGCGAGAAGCGACAAGGGTAACAGCAGAACGGTTAGAACAACAAAGACTCGGCAAAGCATTTTCATAGTATGAACGTTTGGTTGAATTGGCGTGGTGAATGTAAACAAAATCGGCTGTTCTCAGAACAATGAAAGTTGAGACGCTGGAGCTTGGACGACTGGACGTTGTGTCAGACCTGAACCGATATGAAATACCCCGGTCTCGTTGTAGCGCGACGCAATAATAATTTCTGTAGTCCCTGCTACATCAGTGAACAACTGACGAACAACATCGGGTGAGTTGTTGTTCTCCGACAGGTGCGAAAGAAAAAGATGGCTCATGAACGGGGGCCTGGACGTCATGAAGAATTGCAGGGCCTGCAGATTAGATAAATGTCCATGGCCTCCGCGAATTCGGTCCTTCAGATGTTGCGGGTAGGTACCTGACTCGAGCATGTCCACATCATAGTTGGCTTCAAGAAAGGCCGCATGACATCGCTTGAAATAACTTTGATGCATCGGATGAGTGATTCCGAGATCAGTAAAGACGCCGACCGAAACCTCACCATCCGAAACGAGAAATCCATGCGGATCCCCGGCGTCGTGCTGAACAGGAAATGGCGTAATTCTTAACCTCCCGACTGTAACCTCTTCGTGCGGAATGAAATGCCGAACCTGAATGTCCCGCAGTTCAATGCGTGTCCCCTTTCGTGTAGCGTGAGTCATGTACACGGGCAGCATGTGCTTCCTGGCCAACTTTCTCAGACCACCGACATGATCCGCGTGTTCGTGCGTAACAAAAATAGCCTTGACCTTGCGGATGGATAGTTCCTGACGTTTCAGTCGGCGCTCTGTTTCTCGTGATGAGATTCCGGCGTCAATGAGAATGGCCTCCTCCTCGTTCCCAATATAATAGCAGTTGCCATTGCTTCCGGAATTCAATGAAGAAACAATTAAGGACATGTCGCGAAGGTAGAAATTATTTTGCCTGTCTGCAGTAGAGGGATTCTCCGTTGCGGCTTAATATCTTTGTTTGCCGCAACCACAATGAATCATCACCCTAATGCCGACCATCTGCGCGACGAACTGCGTTTTTCGACGGCCCGATCCGGCGGTCCCGGTGGTCAAAACGTCAATAAAGTAGAGACAAAAGTGATACTGAAGTTTGATGTACGGCTTTCAAACAAACTTACACCCGAAGAAAAAGAGATCATTGTGCAAAAGCTTGCGCAACACATTACACGTGATGGCATACTGATGCTCACAGCCCAGGAAAGCCGGTCTCAACTCGAAAACCGTCAGCGCGTCGTTGAAAAATTCAATGCCCTCTTAACAGGGGCCTTCAGGAAAAGAAAAATCCGGAAGGCAACGAAACCATCCCGCACGGCGAAATTGAAGCGTCTCCAGTCGAAGAAAGTACAGGGCGAAAAGAAAAAGTGGCGGCAAAAACCCTGAGTCTGCACACCCGCTGATTATATTTACCGGCTAAGAATGGCCCTACCCTATGCGACTTGGACAACTTGCCAGACAACTTGGCGTAACGACAGATAAGATCGTCAACTTCCTTGCTACCCGCGACATCACGGTTGAAAACAGTAACAATGCAAGGATTGATGATGGCTTTGCCGATCTGGTGGTCCAGCACTTTGCGCCGGGAAATGATGCCCTGAAAGAACAAATCGCGATCGTTCCTGATGCACCTGTCACCCCAGAAACAGAACCGAAATCCACAGAGGATGAGGAAGTGGGTGCAGAACCACTTCCCGATTTAATCAAGGCACCAAAAATTGAACTGCCTGGGCTTCGCGTTCTGGGTAAGATCGAACTGCCCGAGAAAAAGAAAGCCGAACCGCTGCAGGAAGCCGAACCGGTGAAGGAATCAATGCCAGTGCCGCCGCGCAGACCACAAAAGAATTATCCGGTTCGTGAAAGGAAAAACCCCATTACGCTGGCACGCGAACGGGAAGAGCAGGAAAAGAAAAGGAAACTTGCCGAACTTCGTGAGAAAGAAAAGCAGCGTAAGAAAGAGTTCTATGAAAAGCGTCTGAAGCCACAAGCGCCCACAAAGGCAGTACGAATAGTTAACGAGGAGTATGAGGAAATGGCTCCACTTGAACCCGAAAGACCAAAAACGGTGTGGGGCAGATTTATGCGTTGGCTGAATACCTGACTCCGTAGTCACTTCGGTTCTTGCTGGTTCAAGCATTCTGGACGATAACTTAACCATACCCACATGCCAGCCTACATTATTGTCGATGTAAACATTACGAATCCCCAACGGTATGAGGACTACAAGAAACTCACACCGGGATCACTTCTTCCCTTTGATGGGAAATTCATTGTGCGTGGTGGCACTGCAGAAACTCTTGAGGGTAATTGGCAGCCCGGCCGGATTGTTGTGCTTCAATTTCCCTCCATGGAAAAAGCCAAGGCTTGGTGGTCCTCGGAGGGCTACGCTCCTGCCAAAGCGCTCCGCCAGGCAACATCGATAACACGCATGATTATGGTTGATGGGGTTGCATAACCTGACTCCTGGGTAAATTCCGTGGTGAAGGGCGTGGCATTTTGATATATTCGCAAAACCCCATTCTATGAGCCTACGCACCTCTCTCGTTCAAGGCATCATTGCCGTTAGCCTTGTCACATGGATTGCGGGCTGCCAACCCGAAAAGAAGGAAGATGCGGCGGCGAAACGCCAAAGAATGATTGAACGGGCCAAGGCGCTCGAGCTAAAAACCGAATATGTCGCCCCTCCCGGAAACCCTCTGGAGCACCATGCGTCAGGATTTGCCAAGATTATGTGCTCCGCCGTATTCATCACGGGCCTCGAACCCGATTTTGCTGCAGAGAATGTTGGCTATTTCACCGCGCCGTACGATGAGCGTGCGAAGTTGGGCAAACCCGTTGTCGATTGGGAAAAGAAAACCGTAAGTGTGACTGTACCCGGTGGCGTCACCCGTACGGCCATCTATACCGTCGGTCAGGGTTGTATCACATTGCCCATGGGTGCTGATGGTCTTCAGTTCAAATCGAGGCAAATCCTGCCCGCCGTAACCGACAACACAGAAATTCCCTGGCCCATGGGCGACAAGGTTCCTGAAGATGATTTTCCGAAAGAAGTAGATGAAGTAAAAGTATTGGAAGCTGTCAACGCAGCCTTTGATCCTTTGGAAGGATTAACTGCTGCTTTTGTTGTTACCTGGAAAGGTAAGTTTCTCGCTGAACGTCACGCCGCCGGAATTACAGAAGACACTCCTCTCGAAAGCTGGTCCATGGGCAAGAGTCTCACGGCTACGCTGATGGGCATATTGATTCAACGTGGTGTGTACACACTGGATCAGCCTGCACCCATACCAGAATGGCAAGGCGAAGGTGATCCGCGGAGTAAGATTACCATTGCCAATATCCTGAATATGTCCAGCGGCATCCGAATACGTGCCCCACAAGATCCTGATTATGATGCTTCCCTTGGCTATCCCGATCATCTGTACCTATACACGGGAGGTGTAAACTCGTTCACCTATGCAGCCACGCGGCCGCAGCAATGGCCACCCAACACGGTGGGTCGCTACCGCAATACCGATCCCGTGCTCACCAACTACCTTATTCGTTTGGGTGTGGAGAAGTCGGGAGAAGACTACCACGCTTTTCCGCAGCGCGCACTTTTTGATAAGATCGGCATTCGGACGATGGTGATGGAAACCGATCCCTTTGGAAACTTCCTCACTCAAGGATATGAGTTTGCATCAGCACGCGATTGGGCACGTTTAGGCAATCTCTATCTGCAAGACGGTGTTTGGAATGGCGAACGTATCCTTCCGGAAGGGTTCGTAAAATTTGTCAGCACGCTCGCGCCTGCCTGGAAAGAAGACGATCGTCCGACCTACGGAGGCTTCTTCTGGATTAACGGCAGTGAAACATTCCCGATACCCAAAGAAGCTTATTATATGGCGGGTGCGGGTGGACAATACACAATCATTATTCCCTCACACGATCTTGTGGTTGTCAGGCTTGGCCACTTTAAAGGATATGAAGTCGGAACCAAGTCGCTAAATGCCGCACTTACGCTTCTCATGGAGGCCGTGCCGCACCATTAAGCGGAGGCTATCCAAGCAACCACTCCATTACGAGATAGAAAACCGATGGACATAACAGGCAGCCGAGACCTGTATAGAAGGTGGCGGTGATTGCTCCGTAAGGAACCAGCTTGGGATCCGTGGCAGCAAGACCAGCAGCGACACCACTCGTTGTCCCGATCAAGCCACCGTAGACCATCGCTGACTGTGGATTATCCAAACCAATCCGTTTTGCCACCCAAGGCGTGGCTATCGTTACTCCGATGGATTTGATCACTCCTGCAGCAATGCTCAATGCAATCACCTCTGAACTCGCACCGATCGCCGAGCCTGTCACCGGTCCAACGATGAAGGTGCAAGCGCCTGCGCCAATCGTTGTCAAACTCTTTATATCCGTGAATCCCATCAAGGCAGCAATGCCGACACCGCACACAAAAGAAACGATCACGCCGAGCAACAATGCAATAAGGCCAGACCATCCGGCTTTCTTCATCTCCGAAAACCGGGCGCCCATGGCTGTTGCAACAATCGTGAAATCACGCAGTAGCGTACCACCCAACAGAGCAAACCCGGAGAGCAAACCAACGTCAGCGACGCCGTGATCTCCATGAGTAACCAATCCAGCGACGTAAGCCAAAGCCAGACCGGAGAAGATTGCAATCGCAGGTCCGGGAACTTTCGCCCTGGTGAATCGTACGGAAATCCAGGCGGAGACGGCCATGATTGTGCCTGTCGCGATGGCGGCGAGGAGCAGCCCATCTTTAAGTAGCAAATCGATGAAAAAATCCATGGCTTACGCAGTCCCCTGCTCTCGGTCCGATTCCATCATCGTATTCCGTCTTCGTGAAAGCCAGGGCACCAGCATAAAACAGATTGCTGTTGGAATTATCCCTGTGAGCACCGCGATCATCCCACTTGACAATGCCCCTTTCACATTTTGTATCGCAGACATGGCTACGATCACGGGGATGTACAAGTTACTCCAGAACAACACGCCAGCTTCAGCCTGGGTGTTCCACCCCTTCACCTTGTGCAACCACTGCGTGACCAGAATCAGCAAGATCATGGAAAATCCTACGCCACCAACATTGGCATCAATACCGATCAACTGACCAAGATACTCGCCGACAACCTTGCCAGCCAGGAAGCATGCGGCCAGGACTGCTACTCCATATATAATCATTCTAAAACAGTTTTTTTACGTCATTCTTGGTGACCTTCCCCATCGCATTTCTAGGAAGGTCCTTCAGTTGAAGAAATTTTCTAGGCACGCGATAGCCGGGAATTCTTTCCTTCATCCACGCTTGCAATTCCTTCGTATTGAGTTGCTTCTCCGTGGGTATTATCGCTGCGGCCACGACCTCTCCCCATTCTTCGTCATCCAGTCCTACCACGGCGCAGTCCTTGATCTCCGGATGGGTTCTTAGAATTTCCTCAATCTCCAATGCTGAAATTTTATAGCCTCCGGATTTAATAATGTCCACCGAGCTTCTTCCCAGGATCCTGTAATAACCATCTTCAAGCACGGCAACATCGCCCGTCTTGAACCAACCGTCCTTCGCAAATGTCCGTTGTGTAGCCTCTGTTTGTCCCCAATATTCCAGAAAGACATTGGCCCCCCGAACCTGTATCTCTCCAGGCTCGTCCTCAACCGGTTGGTCCATTTCATTGCACAGGCGAATCTCTACACCATCCAATGGCATTCCAACATGTCCAGGCCTCCGTTCACCATCATAGGGATTGCTGATCGCCATACCCAGCTCCGTCATGCCATATCGCTCCAGCAAACGATGACCGCTGATTTTTTCCCAGCGCTCCATGACGGACACTGGCAGAGCCGCTGAACCGGATACCATCAAGCGCATACTTTTCAGCGCAGCAGAAATGCGCTCTTGCTCACTCGTCGATGCGTGCTCCCATGCAGTGATTAGCTTGAAATATATCGTGGGCACCGCCATAAAAACATTGACCTGACCTCGCAAGAAGACTTCAAATACTTTGTCTGCATCAAAGTCTGGAAGAAATTCACATTGAGCTCCGGCCCACAACGAGCAACTGACAACATTGACAATGCCATGAACATGATGCAGTGGTAATATGCACAACATGTGGTCCGAGTAAGTCCATCGCCATGAGTGAATCAGCATTGTAATTTGTGCTTCAAGATTCCTATGCGTCGTGACAACCCCCTTGGGCAGATTGGTGGTCCCGCTTGTGTAAAGAATCAATGCACGTCGACTAGGGTCAACGTCAGGCATCGCAACATTCGGGCTTATCACAACCGACTCCACAAAGACCAGGTCAATGCCGCGGTTCGCACAGAGAGGAGTCAGTAGCGAGGCATACGCGCGCGAGGCCATCACCGTAGTGCATCCCGTGTCCCTCAAGACATAATCAAGAGCAGGCGCCGGATGACTTAGACACAATGGAACGGCAATGCCGCCGGCTTGCCAGATGCCCCAGAGTGTGGACACATAATCCAGTCCAGGAGTAATCATAAAGGCAATTCTGGCTTCCTTAAGATCTTCTTGCCGGTTCAATAAGGTACGTGCAATATTTCCTGACGACTGAAGTAGATCCCTATACGTGTGCTGATGCCTTCCGGAAAGGACAGCAATTCGGTCTTGATGGAGCAAGGCCTGGCGAATGATGGCAAGCATAAGCGTCTATAACCTCACAACCGTGTTATGGGGACAACAAATCGCGTTGTTGAAAACTCAAAGATGACATCCATTCCGTTCGACGAAGGCTCGAGACGAATCGTGAATTGTTCAACGGGACTATCCATCTTCTGTGTAGGGACGCTGGTTGAAATCACATCAAGGGAATAGTCGGGCTCAAAATATCCCCACGTTCCCAACTCTGAATTCAACCGAATCTCAAAAAACTCTGGTCCTGGTATTGCATACATCTTGTACGTTCCGGCCTTTAATGGCATCCCATTGAAAGAGACATCACGATTGATGGTGATCTGCGTCGATTCATTCGCACCCAGTCGCCAATAGATGCCATAAGGCTGAAGGGCCTCCTCCTCTTGTGTACCAAAGATGACACGACCGCGCACAGAGGGTCGGCTATACGGGATGGTGATGGTGAGATCTCCTGTCCTCAATTCGGCCGTTCCCGGAGGACTCACCGTACGGTTTCGATTGGTGGCCCAGAATCCAACAGCAACCACCACGATAACAAAGGTCAGAATGCCAATCAGTATCTTCTTTTTCGTTGACATGGGTTGAAACGGTTAGGGTATAGGATGAAGGTAATCATTTTTTCAATGCTGGCTTGGTCAGTCGACAACGTCATTATGTCTGCCGAAAACCACTCAATTCCCTGTCCCTTTGCTACTTTTGTCTATTACCAAAACTGAAAACGCATGAACTACCGCATCGAGAAAGACACCATGGGTGAAGTCCAGGTCCCTGCCGACAAATATTGGGGAGCGCAGACCGAACGATCACGCAATAATTTCAAGATTGGTCCCGAAGCCAGCATGCCGAAAGAGATCATTTATGCCTTTGCCTATCTCAAGAAGGCCGCCGCTATGGCCAACCACGAGCTCGGTGCGCTTTCGGCTGACAAAATGAAGCTCATCGCAACAGTCTGTGATGAAATCCTTGAGAAAAAACTTGACGACCAATTCCCGCTTGTCATCTGGCAAACCGGTTCAGGTACGCAGAGCAATATGAACACCAACGAGGTCATTGCCTATCGCGCACATGTGATGCAAGGAGGAAAGCTCACGGATGAAAAGAAAGTGCTTCATCCCAATGACGATGTAAACAAATCGCAGTCATCCAATGACACCTATCCGACGGCTATGCATATTGCCGCGTACAAAGAGGTGATGGAGATCACCTTGCCCGGGATGCAGAAATTGCGGGATACACTTGCAAGAAAGGTTAGTGACTTCAAGAGCATCGTTAAGACGGGTCGCACGCATTTCATGGATGCAACACCCCTCACGCTGGGCCAGGAATTCTCTGGCTATGTACAGCAAATCGACAACAGCATGCGGACCATCAAGAATGCACTCGAGGCCGTCCGTGAATTAGCACTCGGCGGAACAGCGGTTGGCACCGGACTGAATACTCCAAAGGGTTATGATGTACTTGTGGCGAAGAAGATCGCCGAGCTGACCGGGTACCCATTCATTACAGCCCCCAACAAGTTTGAGGCACTGGCGGCCCATGATGCCATGGTTGAACTATCCGGAGCATTGAAGCGCGCTGCAGTATCCTTCATGAAGATTGCCAATGACATCCGTATGCTCAGTTCCGGTCCACGCTCAGGCATCGGCGAAATTGTGATCCCCGACAATGAGCCAGGCTCATCGATCATGCCCGGGAAAGTGAATCCAACACAACCGGAAGCTATGACCATGGTGTGTGCGCAAATTATGGGTAATGATGTTGCCGTGTCTGTTGGTGGATCGATGGGTCACTTTGAATTGAACGTCTTCAAACCAGTGATTGCCGCCAATGTGCTGCAATCTGCAAGACTTCTGGGCGACGCATGCGTGTCGTTCAACGATAAATGTGCTGTGGGTATTGAACCAAATCTTCCCATCATCAAGCAGCACATGGAAAACTCGCTCATGCTGGTCACTTCGTTGAATACCCATATCGGCTATGAAAATGCCGCCAAGATTGCCAAGAAGGCCCATAAGGAAAACAAGACTTTGCGAGAGGCGGCCGTTGAATTGGGGCTCGTTACCTCTGCTCAGTTTGACGAATGGGTGCGGCCTGAGAAGATGGTCTAAAGGGCCCAAGTCACTGATTTTGAAGTTTTTTGACTACTTTTAAGTATCATTTAACCCAAACGTGCATGAAAACTAACGTGATTATCCTCTGCCTGGCTCTGATTTTTTCCGGCTCACAGGTTTTCGCCCAGCTGTCAAAAGCGGAGAAAAAGGAGTGGAAAAAGAAGGCCAAGCAGTATGCCAAGGACCCGGCTTCTCTGAAAGAGATGACCGAGGCCAAGCAAACAGCCGACAACCAGCTTACGAAGTTGAACGGCGACATGAAGCAAATGCAGTCGACACTCAGTGACAAGAATGCAAAAATTGCAGAACTGGAAGATCAGCTCCAAAAGATGCGCAGTGACCTGGCTGTTGCCAATACGGAGTTGAATGAGCTAAAGGCCAACCCGGTTATCAACCCCATGGACTTCTCAAAAGGTGTAGTCTTTAAGGTACAGGTAGGTGCTTTCAAGAATAAGGATCTTTCAAAGTACTTCGATAACAATCCGAACTTTGGTGGCGAGGCAGCCGGCAAGGATGCTGCCGACCCTCAGCGTATCACCATCGGTATTTTTCGCGACTACTGGGAGGCCGACACGTTCAAAAAGTACATGCGGGATATGGGTGTAAAAGATGCGTGGATTGTTCCTTATCGTGATGGTCAAAGGGTTGAGATCAAAGACGTATTACCAGACGTGGTTCTGGACAAAAACGGCGAACCCAAGAAGCCGAAGAAATAGTCACATAAATAGTACAACGAAAGCAGTGCCGCCCACCGCGCACTGCTTTTTTGTTTTCATACTTTTGATTCATGAAACGGGCCGGAGGCATCTTTCTTGTGTTGCTTTGGTCCTCTCTGGCATATAGCCAGGTGAGGATGAACACCCTCGTACTCAAGCCCCGGCAAGTTTATGAAATGAAGGGAACCGACATCCTTGTGGTAGATACCTTGATCATGATGGACTCTTCCGTGCTTCTGTTGAACAAACTAAAGGCTGACAATTTCATCCATGCCAAGAAAATCGTTTTCTACCCGGGTAGCCTTATCGATGGAAAAGGTGTTCAGGGGCTCCCGGGAAGACCGGGAAGGCAAGGACCCTCATCGTCCAGTCCGTGTTCCAATGGCGGCCCAGGAACCAAAGGGACCGATGGCACCAATGGGGGAAATGGCACAAACCTGTTTATCTCCTTTTCTGATATCGTCATTGTGGGCGTTCCGGTCATCAATGTCTCTGGCGGCGACGCGGGTGATGGCGGCAACGGTGGTGTTGGTGGTGGAGGTGGCACAGGTACACGTCTTTGTGCTGGCGGCAACGGCGGTACCGGGGGGCCGGGATCCAATGGGGGCAATGGTGGGAACGCGGGCACGATTACATTTCATGCTACCAGCATTCCTGAATTGCGGTCCATGCTGGGCGAACGCATTCTTGTTGAGAATTACGGAGGAAATGCCGGCAACGCAGGTGAAGGCGGGGGTGGCGGATATGCAGGCCTAAGCCCTACCGGAAAAAACGCTCTTGACGGCAAGCCAGGAAAAAAAGGTACGCGTGGAAAAGATGGTGTTGCTGGCAAACCCGGCGCAATAAACTTCCAGAACAAGTAGAAAGGATGATCCGGCGCTGGATGCATAAGGCGATCCCTCCACAGGAGCAGATTGATTCCCTCAGCAAGAGCATTAACATTAGCGCTTCCCTGGCCATTCTGCTGCTACAACGCGGTGTGACCACCTTTGAAGAGGCTAAGAAATTCTTCCGCCCTTCCCTCCATGATCTTCACTCGCCTTTCCTCATGAAGGATATGGCTCAGGCTGTTGAACGACTACACCGGGCTATCGGTGCGAAGGAAAAGATACTGATCTATGGCGATTACGATGT
>CAYMPU010000107.1:0-7753 GCA_964392375.1 uncultured Ohtaekwangia sp.
CTGGACAACGTCCATAAACTGCTGGATGGTGTATTGCTGAGTGGCCTTCTTCTCCTGCGTAGCACAGGAAAGAGCAACCATGGCCGCTATGGCCACCATTACCGATCGTAAAATCATGGATTTCATTTTGGTGTAATTTGAGGTTATGAAGGTATCAATAAATTCCCAGATAGACCGACATGACGTCCAGCATGCCGGACACTCCTTCAATCCTTGGAATCCGCTCATCATGGGCTAAATTTGCACCCATGATGCATATTGAGTCCTTCACATTCAACCCGTTTGAGGAAAACACCTACGTGATCTACGATGAAACGCGGGAGGCCGTGATCATTGATCCGGGTTGCTATGAAAAGGATGAACAAGGAGCTCTGGCTTCATTCATTACTTCCGAAAAACTGCAGGTGAAACTATTGCTGAATACGCATTGCCATATTGATCACGTGCTTGGCAATCATTTCATTAAGCAAAAGTATGCGGTCCCATTTCTTGTGCACCCTGTAGAGGTGCCTGTACTGAGAGCGGTCAAGTCCTACGCATCCAACTATGGTTTTCCTGGATATCAGGAGCAGCTACCGGATGGCACGCTGACAGAAGGTGAACCAGTTCGTTTTGGAAACAGTACCCTCGATGTTATTTTTCTCCCCGGCCATTCACCCGGTCATGTCGGATTCTATGACGAGAAGCAAAACGTATTGATTGCCGGAGACGTGCTGTTCTTCCATTCGATTGGCCGAACCGATCTGCCCGGAGGAAGCATGGACACGTTGCTGGCCAGCATTCATCAGAAACTATTTCTTCTTCCCGACGATGTCATTGTTTACCCTGGACATGGGACAACGACAACGCTGGGTGAGGAAAAGGTGAACAACCCCTTCTGCGCACTTCCTGCCTGATGAGCATCGCCCGACATATTCCGAACGCACTCACGAGCCTAAACCTACTTAGCGGATGCTTGGGCATTATCGCGATAAGCCAAGGGCCTGCTGACAGTGCCATATGGTTTGTCATTGCAGCTTGCATCTTCGATTTCTTTGACGGCTTTGCGGCGCGGGTGCTGAACGTATCCTCGCCCATCGGCAAAGAACTGGATTCACTCGCCGATATGGTGAGCTTCGGCGTGCTCCCTGCGCTGGTCATGTACCGCATGATCGATACCTTGTCATCGAGTGAATACCTTCCGTATGCCGCCTTTGGTCTTGCCGTCTTTTCAGCCCTTCGCCTTGCGAAGTTCAACGTGGATGAAAACCAGAGGGATTCCTTCATCGGTCTCCCAACGCCAGCCAATGCGCTCTTCATTACTTCCCTGGACTATCTGGCCTCACCCTTCGATGCGTTCATATCCCAGGACTATTTGCTGCTCGCTATCACGGTTACCTTTTCCTTCCTGTTGGTAGCCCCGGTTGAGCTTTTCGCTTTGAAATTCAAGAACTACACCTGGAAGGACAATGCATTGAAGTTTACTTTTTTGGCCTTTTCTGTATTACTGTTGAGCATCTGGCAGCTGGCCGCCATGCCCTTTGTGATACTAACCTACGTGGCTGTTTCGTTACTTAAGCTTTGGGTCAGATTCTGATACCGTGAGATTACTGCTTGTCCTTTTGCTGGCATCCCTTTCGGGTACCCTTCCTGGGCAACCTGCCTCTGTGCTGTCCACTGGCAAATGGCACAAACTTTCCGTTACCGCCGATGGCGTCTATAAACTGGATTACACCTTCCTAAAGAGTATCGGATTCAATCCCGATGGGCTCGACCCCAGAAAATTACAGTTGTTTGCCGGCCAACATGGAATGCTCCCGCAAGCCAATGCCACACCACGCATTATTGACCTTCAGCAACTGGCCATCCATGCCGTGGGGTTCGACGACGGAAAATTTGACGGCAGCGACTACCTTCTCTTCTATGCTCAAGGGCCTGATTCCTATCAACTGCTTCCTTCACAAGCGACGTTTCGCTACGAGAACAATATTTTTTCAGACAAGAACTTCTATTACCTCACGGTGGGCACGACCAACGGCCTCCGGATGGCGTCGCTGCCTGATACAGCCGGCACATTCCCCATCGTTACTGAATTCGATGACTTTGGCTATTACGAGACTGATCAAAGCAATGAGCTTCATTCCGGGCGCACCTGGTACGGCGAACGGTTTGATGCCACCCTCGAGTACACCATTCGGTTTGATCTTTCCAATGTAATCGATGCATCCACCATTAAACTAGTGACCGGTGTGATGGGTCGCTCCTTTAGCCCTTCGTCGTTTACATTTTCAATCAATAATGTAACCGTTGACGAACAAACCGTACCCGTGGTCCTCGATGAGCGATATGCCATCATTGGTGCCGACGTTCACGACACCGTATCGGTCAATGCGGCTGCCGTTGGCGCGTCCGCCCGTACCAATCAGGACGTGAAGGTTCGCTTTACAAAAGCAACGTCCGGTACATCCATAGGATTTCTCGATTACCTATTGATCCATGTCAAGCGGACACTTTCCTTGTACGGCGACCAAAAGATCTTCAGCTCGCTGAAAAGCCTTGACCAACCCATTAGTCGTTACACAATCACGCAGTGCCCTTCCGATGGCCTGGTGTGGGACATCACCGATCCTGTTCATCCATCTGTTCAGGCAACATCGTTCATCTCCCCCGCCTTGAGTTTTGCCGCGCCTTCGGATGACTTGAGGAAGTATATCGTTCTTTCCAATCGCAACTACCCCTCCCCAGCGCCAGAAGGTGACGTACCCAATCAAAACCTGCGCGTTATTGGCGCTACTGACTTGCTCATCGTAACCGCTCCGGATTTCATAACAGAAGCCGAACGCTTCGCCAGCCACCGCAGAAGCAAGAACGGGCTGAATGTCAGCGTAATCACTACAACACAGGTATACAATGAGTTCTCTGGCGGCAAGCAGGATGTAACCGCACTGCGTGATCTGGTCAAGTACCTTTACGATAAGGGCACCGGTATCAAGAACGTACTGCTTTTCGGAAGAGGTTCGTACGACTACAAGGACAAGCTTTCTTTCAATAAGAATTTCGTCCCCATCTATCAATCACGAAACTCCCTCAACCCTCTGGAGACATACGCGTCCGATGATTATATCGGCTTCCTGGAAACTTCGGAGGGAAATTGGGGAGAAAGCCCACCCGAAGCACACACGCTGGATGTTGGCATTGGTCGGGTACCGGTAAAGAAGGTCGAAGAGGCTGCGTCCTGGGTGGATAAAGTCATTGCCTACGAGAATCAGAATTGGGGACCCTGGCGGAAGCGTATCCTCTTTGCTGCAGACGACGGAGATTTCAACACCCATCAAAGCCAGGCCAATCAAATGGCGAACACGTTGGAAAAGGATCAACCTGAAGTTGACGTCAGAAAGATGTACCTGGATTTCTATTCGCAAGCCACCAGTCAGGCAGAGCAGCCAGCAACGGAAGCCCGCAAGGCGCTAACCACGCACGTCAACGACGGGGTCGGTATTCTCAATTTTACGGGACACGGTAGTGAGTTGCAATGGATGCAGGAACGTGTCCTGGATCAGACTTCTTTTGACGAATGGAAGCCGTCTCCCCGCTACCCGTTTCTCGTAACGGCCACATGCGAATTTGGACGTAACGACGACCCCGGATTGATATCCTCAGCGGAACTCTCGCTATTCAAAACCAACTCTGGGTCCATCGGCCTCGTGACCACCTCTCGGCCGGTGTATTCCAGTACCAATTTCACACTCAACAAAGCTTTCTATCAAAGTCTGTTTACGCGATCCAATGGCCTCTTCCAGGATTGGGGAACCATCTTCCGCAACACGAAGAATAGCAGCATCAGCGGTGTCTCCAATCGGAACTTTTCGCTTCTGGGCGACCCATCCATGTTGCCACCGTTGGGCTCGTCAGAATTGGTGATCACCGATATTCTGAACCTTACATCAGGATCTGATACACTGAAGGCGCTGAGTAAAGTTCGTGTAACCGGCGCCGTCTATCATCAAGGCTTACCCGATGCACAGTTTGAAGGCAAGCTGTCCCTCACGATGTATGACAAGCTGACGACCCTGACGACCAAGGGGGATGAAAACCCGCCATTCAGTTTTACCCTTCGCGATAATGCCTTGTTCCGCGGCCAGGCATCGGTGCAGTCAGGGGTTTTTGAAATTGAGTTTGTCGTTCCAAAGACGATTGATCCCACTGTGGGGTTCGGAAAATTGAGTGCATATGCCTTTTCAAAGACCACCAATCGGGATGCCATGGGGGCGAAAGACAGTGTTAAGATTGGCGCCGCAGAAGCTGACCCCGGTACCGATGCGACGGGACCGGACATCGAGTTGTTCATGGGTGACACGACCTTCATCAGCGGCGGGTTGGCCGGCTCCAATAGTCGCATCGTAGCCATTCTCTCTGACAACAATGGCATCGACATCTCCAGTTTTAATTCAGCGAATGATCTACTGGCCATTCTCGACGATACGGATACCCTAACCCTGAACGATTACTACCAAGCAGATGTAGATACCTACACCCGGGGGAAAGTCGACTATCCCGTGTATGACCTGAAGCCCGGATTTCATTCGCTGACCCTTCGGGCGACGGACACGTTCGGCAATTCGTCTTCTGCGTCCATCACGTTTTATGTTTCGGATCAATCGGGCATTCAAATCGAGCAATGGTTAAACTACCCCAATCCGTTTTCATCATCTACCATTTTCCATTTCAAGCACAACCGATCGGGTGAGGACCTCGAGGCTGCCGTTACCATTTTTGACAGGATGGGAAAAGTGGTTCTTTACAACACTTACCAAATAGGTTCCAGCTCGTATAAAGTGGACTTGCCCCCCTGGGATGGTACCTCAGTAGACGGAAACAAATTGGCCGAAGGCCTATACCTGATGAAGCTGTCGGTTCGTTCTCTGCTGGATGGCACGAAAAACGAGCGAATAGCAAAGGTTATTTTGCTCAATTGATTATCTTTAGCCCTTAGAAGTTGATTATGAACAAGTTAGCTCTGGCTTTAATTGCAGTTGTTTGCGTTGCGGAGGTGCGGGCCCAGGTTGGAGGTTCTTCGCTTCTTGGTCAGGACAGCACAAATCGGGTCATTACTACGGCCGTACCCTTTCTGGGAATTACGCCGGATGCCCGTGCTGCTGCGCTTGGCGATGCCGGGGTAGCATCTTCGCCGGATGCCAATTCCGCCTACTGGAATTCAGCAAAATTGGTTTTCGTTGACAAGGAGTATGGGGTATCATTTTCCTATACGCCATGGCTGGGCAAGATCATCAACGATATGTACGTCTTCTACCTGAGCGGTTACTACAAAATTGACCGTCGTCAGGCCGTCGCCGTTTCCATGAAATACTTTGACCTTGGAGAAGTGCAGTTCAACCAGGGACCGGACCCTGCCGATTTACTTGGTCGTTACAATCCCAGAGAATTCGCCTTTGACGTAACTTACTCACGCCTGCTGACTGAGCATGTGAGCATCGGCGGCGCATTGCGGTACATTCACTCCAACCTTACCGGGTATCTTTCCACCAACTCGTTTGATGCGAGTCCAGGAAATTCCGTCGCTGTAGATTTGGGCTTCTATTATACCAAACCCTACGCCTGGAAAAATTCGAGCCTTTCTCTGGGTGCCACCATCACCAATCTTGGTGGGAAGATTTCCTATTCCGATCAGAACAACTCCGACTTCCTGCCTACCAATCTGAGAATCGGCGGTGCTTACAAACTCGAAGTAGGCCCGATGAATACCTTCACTTTCTTGCTCGACTTTAACAAGCTCATGGTTCCCTCCGTAAAGACGAATCCTTCTCCGCCAATGCTCTCGGGTGTACTGGGTTCCTTTTCCGATGCCCCTGGCGGCTTCGCCGAAGAGATGCGGGAAATTACTACATCATTTGGGGTGGAGTACTGGTATAATGAAACCTTCGCTGGTCGCCTGGGCTATTTTTATGAGTCCAAAGACAAAGGCAACCGCCAGTATTTAACGTTCGGGATCGGTGCCAAAGTCGACAAGTTCGGTCTTGATGTCGCCTATCTGGTGCCAACAAACAAACGGGAGAATGCTCTTGCTGAAACGCTTCGGTTTACTATCTACGTGCTGTTCCAGAAGCAGACCAAAGAAGAAGCTCCCACGGATCAATGAGCCAACCGGACAGGACGCAAGCGCCTCCCTTCCAGCTTTCCACCAATTATTCCCTCGCGCAGCCAGAGATCTTTTCTTTTCCTGGGGGGCAGCCGCTCTATGCGTTCAGGGACTTGCAACAAAACGTAGTCAAACTAGAGCTCATCTTTCAGGCCGGGAAATGGTATGAATCAAAATCCGGAGTCAGTCATTTCACGGCCCACATGCTCAGGAAGGGAACGCGAAAAAGATCATCTTTTGCTATCGCTGAAGCCCTCGACAACCTCGGTGCCCAACTGGAGATTTCTGCTGGCTTTGATACGGTAACTCTTTCCCTCTTCGTCCTAAAGAAGAACTTCTTCGCATCCTTTGCCATCTTGTTGGATATTCTTGAGGAGCCTGTCTTTGATGAAGAAGAGTTGCGGAAAGAAAAAGAGATTTTCATTCAGAATCTTCGGGTAAACAATGAAAAGACCAGTGTTCTGGCTTCCCGCGAAATTCGTAAGACATTATTTGGAGTGGCTCATCCCTATGGAAATTCTACGGAAGAAGGCGACGCGCAGGCCATTCAGCCAGAGGATCTACTGTCTTTTTTCCACGACAATTTTGGGTTTCACTCCGGCTATTTTCTGGGGCCTGTGGGCGATGATGATATTCGCAAACTATTGGACAGCCTGAGACTCATGGGTACACCTGGCGCAGTCCAAAAGCTGGTCGCAGCCCAACAAGGCAGCTCGCATGCGTTAGCCAAATCGGGCAGTGTGCAGGCGTCCATTCGGTTGGGAAAACATTGTATCCCCAAAGGCACCAACCCGGACTATTTTGGAGTGGTCATGGCCAACCATATCCTTGGTGGTTTCTTCGGCTCCCGCTTGATGAAAACGATCCGCGAAGAAAAGGGATTGACATACGGCATTCACTCGTCGATGCACCATTTCCTATATGGAGGTTTTTGGGTGATCAGCGCAGAGGTAAATCAGCAAAACACGCAGCAGGCCTTGGATGAAATCCGAAACGAGATTCGGAAGTTGCAGGAAGTGCCAGTGCCCCAGGATGAATTGGACGTGGCCCGCAACTACTTCATTGGCAGCTGGCAGTCCGACAACGCTACACTTTTTGCGGTGGCAGAGAAGGTTCGGAATATTCATCAGTTCCATTTACCGGAAGACTACTACACGCAGCTGCTGGGCCACCTTCAGCTCATCACTCCCGAGCAAGTTCAGCATGCGGCGCAGGTACAGTTTGCTCTTGATGACTTGGTGGAGATCCGTGTCGGTTAGGGTCACAGTCGGACGGGAGAAGCACGATGACCCGGCGACACGCAAACACTCAAACACGCACTCCCAAGGTCTGTGAGGACCTATAAAACAAAGAAGCCTCGTATTACTACGAGGCTTCTTTGATAAAGTCAGGCGACCCCGGCATTCGCCGGGGCAGGCTCACTCCCTTTGAACTGACTGAAAAAGAAAAAGCCCCGCATTTCTACGAGGCTTCTCTATAAAGTCAGGCGACGACCTACTCTCCCAGGTTTTATCCCAGTACCATTGGCGCGGGTGGTCTTAACGACTCTGTTCGGAATGGGAAGAGGTGGTCCCCACCGCAATAGTCACCTTAAAATCGGTGAGCGGTGAACGGTAA
>CAYMPU010000108.1:0-9112 GCA_964392375.1 uncultured Ohtaekwangia sp.
CATGCCGCTGGCGGAGATCGTGTTCGATTTCTACGACAAACTCAAGACGATATCCCGCGGCTACGCTTCCCTCGACTACCACCTCATCGGTTTCCGCGAAAGCGATATGGTAAAGCTCGATGTGCAGCTGAACGGCGAAAAGGTCGATGCGCTTTCTGCCATCGTTCACCGCGACAAAGCGTATGAATGGGGGAGGAAGCTGTGCGAAAAACTGAAAGAACTGATCCCCCGCCACATGTTTGAAGTGGCCATCCAGGCGGCGATCGGTCAGAAGATCATCGCACGCGAAACGATCAGCGCCATGCGCAAGAACGTGATCGCCAAATGCTACGGCGGTGATATTTCCCGCAAGCGCAAACTCCTCGAGAAGCAGAAGAAGGGCAAGAAGCGCATGCGCCAGGTGGGCTCGGTAGAAATTCCACAGGATGCATTCATGGCGGTTTTGAAACTTGACTAGCAATTGCAACGACGCATGACGGACGCAACGACAAAAACCTACACCATCATCGACGGTCGCAAGATCGCCTCGGAGATCAAGGCGGAGATTCAGCAGAAAGTCAATGAGCGGAAACAGGCAGGTAAGAAGATCCCTCACCTGGCCTTCATCCTCGTCGGCGACGACGGGGCAAGCCAGACGTACGTGGATCATAAAGTAAAGGCGTGCAAAGACGTGGGCTACCACTATACGATGATGCGCTTCGCCGATACGATCTCGGAAGAGAAATTGAGCAAGCACATCACGGCGGTAAACAACGATGAGGACGTTGACGGTTTCATTGTCCAGCTTCCCTTACCCGAAAATATTTCCGTCGAACGTATCACCGACAAGATCCGTCCTGATAAAGACGTTGATGGTTTTACAAACCGCAACTTCGGCAGCATCATCTCAAAAGTGCCCCTGCTGATGCCAGCTACACCCTATGGCGTGATGGAGTTGCTCCGTCGCTATGATATCCAGACGGAAGGAAAGAATTGCGTGGTGGTTGGAGCAAGCCGCATTGCCGGCGCCCCGCTGAGCATGATGCTCGTCGAGCAAGGCCACGCGACGGTAACCATCTGTCACAAGTACACGAAAAACCTGAAGGACTACACTCTAAAGGCCGACATCCTGATCGTCGCCGTAGGAAAACCCGGCCTGGTCACCGCCGACATGGTTAAAGAAGGCGCTGTTGTCATCGACATCGGCACAACAAAAGTTGATGACCCCTCCAAGCCGAACGGGTTCAGCATCAAAGGCGATGTGGATTTCAAGAACGTTGCCCCCAAATGCACATTCATCACCCCCGTCCCCGGCGGCGTAGGACCGATGACAATAGCGTCGCTGCTGTTGAACACCCTGCGCGCCACCGAACTCCGACATCCTTAATCACTGTTTAACGTTCACCGTGCCATGGAGACCCGAGTCGCGGTACCCAAACACGCTAACACTCAAACACGCAAACACGTTACTTCCATCAACACACCCATACATCTACAAGTGAACACCCTTCCCCTAATGGAAGACTTCCTCACCCTCCAGGGCGAAGGATCCTTTCAGGGAAGTCTGGCCTATTTCATCCGCCTCGGCGGCTGCGATGTGGGCTGCGTATGGTGCGATGTGAAAGAGTCCTGGCCGGCGGAGGCACATCCTCAGGTTGCCGTGGATACGATCGTTGACCGCGCGAAGCAGAGCGGGGCGCCCATCGCCGTCATCACCGGCGGAGAGCCTACGATGTATAATTTGGAAGCATTAACGGCGGCGCTGCAAAAAGAACATATCCGCACACACATCGAAACATCAGGCGCTTATCCCATTACCGGTACGTGGGACTGGATTTGCTTGTCGCCCAAGAAATTCAAGAGCCCGGATCCTTCCAGCTATGAGCGGGCGAACGAACTGAAAGTAATCGTCTTTCATCCCAGCGACCTGGTGTGGGCGGAGAAGGAGGTATCCAAAGTGAATACCTCCTGCCGATTGTTCCTCCAGCCGGAGTGGTCGAAAGAAAAGGAGATGGTGCCGCTGATCATTGACTACATCCGGAAAAACCCCCGGTGGAGGATTTCTTTGCAGATCCACAAGTACTTGAATATCCCCTGATGCGTTTAAAGGTAAGGATGCTAACTTCGCCACTCATGAATGGCCTTACCATGCTCCTGTTGCTCGCCTGCTTTGCCTCGGAAGCACAGGTGATGCTGAGCACGAAGAACAAAAAGGCCATTGAACTCTATACGGAGGCCGATAACTATCGCGTACGCGGCCAGTATCGTGAGGCCCTCGATTTGCTGAACCAGGCCATCGACAAAGACAAGAATTTCATGGAAGCCTACTTCCGTCAGGCCCTCATCTATAAGGCTGTTCGCAACTACCCCAAGTCGACCGAGATCTTCATGCATGGGATGTCGCTGACGCAAGACCCCAAAATGCAGAAGGCGTTCTTCTTTGAGCTTGGGGACAACTACCTTCTGGAAGGAAACTATGAGAAGGCCCTCGAATTTCTAAACCGCTACCTCGATTCCGAGATTCTCAACAAGCCCAAGATGGCGCAAGCGATGCTGTGGAAACGCAACGCGCAGTTCGCCCTGAAAAACCGTAAGACAATGACCGAGTTTAGTCCCAGGCAGCTGCCCGATACCGTCAACGCCTTTGCCATGCAATATTTCCCGGTGATGACGGCCGACGAAAAGGAACTGATCTTCACCCGTCGCATCGGCGGTGGACAGGAGGACGACGAAGACCTCGTCGTTTGCCGGAAGGACTCCCTCGGTCGCTGGATGCCACCCATTTCCATCTCACCGGCCATCAACACCCGGCTAAACGAAGGAACGTGTACCATCTCAGCGGATGGGCGCCAGTTGATCTTCACATCCTGCATTGGCCGCCGCGGCTACGGCAGCTGTGACTTATTCGAAAGTCGCAAGGTCGGCGATGAGTGGTCACGCCCGCTCAACCTTGGCCCAGAGGTAAACTCTCCAGCTTGGGAATCACAACCTTCCCTTTCATCGGACGGCCGCACCTTGTTTTTCGTCTCCGATCGTCGCGGAGGTATCGGCAACAAAGACATCTATGTTTCCTACAAGATGGAGAACGGCCGCTGGACAAAAGCTGAAAACCTCGGGGATAAGATCAACACGCCTTACGACGAGATATCTCCCTTCATTCACGTCAACGGCAGAGCACTGTTCGTAGCTTCCAACGGCAAGCCGGGCTTTGGCGGTTACGACCTGTACCGCAGCGACTACGAGAACGGCGCCTGGACAGCAACCGAGAACTTCGGCTCTCCGGTCAATAATCATGAAGACCAGTTTTCGCTGTTCATCACCCGTGATGGCCAGAGAGGATTCTATTCCCACGAAGACAACCTGAAAGCGAATTCATCCGTGCTGTTTGAGATCCGCGTGCCGGAAGAACTTCAGTTGAAGTATAAAAGCAACTATGTCACGGGTATCGTACGCGATGCGCAGACGAAGCAACCTCTTGGGGCTCGCGTTGAGCTATTCAACATCAACAAGAACGAACTCACGTCCACCGTGCAGGCCGACTCGGTCACGGGCGAATACCTGATGATCCTGACCCAGGGAGCGGAGTATGCCCTGTACGTATCACACCCTGGTCATTTGTTCAAGAGTCTCAACTTCAACTACGAGGTGCAAGAAAATCTGGAGCCCGTCTCCCTGGATGTGTTCCTGGACCCCGTTAAGGTTGGTGCTTCAGCCGTTCTCAACAACATCTTCTTTGACCTGAATAAATTTGATCTGAAAGAGAAATCAGTAACTGAGCTGGACAAGATCATTCGCTTTCTAACCGATAATCCTTCCATCCGCATTGAAATCAGCGGGCACACGGATAATATTGGTACGGCCGCTTACAATGTCCAGCTGTCACTAAAGCGCGCACAATCGGTCGGCAACTACCTCACCGCCCACGGCATTGACGCAGGGCGTCTCACACAAAAGGGGTATGGTGCTGAGAAGCCACTGGCACCCAATGACACAGAAGCAAACCGGCAGGTGAACCGAAGGATTGAGTTTCGGTTGCTGCGGTAGTGACTGTGCGGAGACCAATACATTTCCCGCAGATGGCGCAGATTGAGCCCACGCAGATTTACGCGGAAAGAGAAAACTGAATTATTCCGCGCAAATCTGCGGTTTTAAAATCTGCGCAAATCTGCGGGAAATGCATTCATCCCCTTGCCACAGCCCTACGCCTTCAACTTCATCAGGTAATTTCTTACATAGTCTGTGGTCCCTTCTTCCAGTGAGTGGAAGGGCTTGGTGTATCCAATCGACCGCAGCTTCTCCATCGTCGCCTCCGTAAAGTACTGGTACTTGTCACGTATGTCGGCCGGCGTGTCAATAAACTCGATCGACTCCGGTTTACCCATAGCGCGGAACGTGGCACGGACCAGGTCGAGGAACGTGCGTGCCTTGCCGGAACCGAGGTTATAGATGCCAGAGTTCTTGCGGTGATGCATCAGCCAATAGCAGGCGTCAACTACATCGAGTACATACACGAAGTCGCGCATTTGCTCACCGTCTTTGAATTCTGGGTTGTGCGAACGAAATAATTTCATCTTACCCGTCTTTGCAATCTGGTTGTAGGCATGCCAGATGACGGAAGCCATGCGGCCTTTGTGGTATTCATTCGGCCCATAGACGTTGAAGAACTTTAGTCCCGCCCAAAAAAAGGGTTTCTTCTCCTGCTTCAAAGCCCACACGTCGAAGTCCTGCTTGGATTGTCCGTAAGGATTTAGTGGCTTCAGCTGGGGGATGAGGCTTTCATCGTCTGAATACCCCAGCTCACCAAGGCCGTAGGTAGCCGCCGAGGAGGCATACACCAGGGGAATCTGATAGTTGATGCAACGCGTCCACAGGTCTTTGGTGTACTGGGTATTGAAACGGTTCAGTTTCTCCTTGTCAAACTCGGAGGTGTCGGTGATGGCGCCGATGTGAAAGACAAACTCGACGAGTTCTTGGTTGACGTCGAGCCATTCCATGAGCTTGTCGATCGCGATTTTTTCCTTGAGTTGGAGGCCGTCGAGGTTCTTGTTTCGGATGGGGTAGTCGAAGGAATCGACGGCGACGATGGCGTTGAAGTTTTCCTGGTTCAGCTTTCTGACCAGACAGCTGCCGATGAATCCGGCGGCACCAGTGACAACAATCATTCGGGTTCTGTTTGCTGCAAGTTAATGTATATTTGCACTCTTTATGGTGTACGTCAGCCGCAAAGAACATTTCAACGCCGCTCACAAGCTGAGCAACCCGGCGTGGTCGCAGGAGAAAAACCTCGAAGTATTTGGCCCGTGCGCCAATGAAAACTGGCATGGGCACAACTTTGATCTCATTATTACCGTCAAAGGCGATCCCGATCCGGATACAGGGTTTGTCATTGATTTGAAAAAGCTCAGCACCCTGATCCGCGCGGAGGTGATTGAAAAACTGGATCACAAGAATCTCAATATCGACGTGGATTTTATGCGGGGCAAGATGGCCAGCACCGAAAACCTGGCGATGGAGATCTGGAAGATTCTGGCACCCACCATCCCGGCGGTCTCGTCCAGAGCAAAACTTCATTCGGTCCGCTTGTTTGAAACGCCCCGCAACTACGTAGAGTACTTTGGTGACTAGACAGCACACCCAACCAACATGCGGTACTACATCATAGCCGGTGAGCGTTCCGGGGATCTCCACGGAGGCAACCTGATCAAGGCGTTGCGTGCCCGCGATCCGGAGGCTGTCGTGCGAGGCTTTGGCGGCGGCAGTATGAAAGAAGCCGGTGCTGAACTGGCGGTGCATTACGATGAGCTGGCCTTCATGGGCTTCATCACCCTCATCGCCAACTACACCACCATTCGGCGCATGCTGAAGTTCTGCAAGGATGATATTCTCTCATTCAAACCCGATGTCGTTATCCTCATCGACTACGGCGGCTTCAACCGACGAATCGCCAAGTTCGCAAAACCCCTCCGCATCCGCACCTTCTACTACATCCCGCCAAAGGTGTGGGCGTGGTACCAGAGCCGGGCGAAGGAACTGAAAGCGAACGTTGACCGGATGTTCGTGATTCTTCCTTTTGAGAAGGAGTTCTTTAAGAAATATGATTTTGAAGTTGACTACGTCGGCAATCCCGTCCTCGACGCCATCAAGGCCTTTCATGCGGATGCCGACTTCATAGCGAAGCAGGGATTTGAATCGGCTAAACCCATTGTAGCGTTGTTGCCCGGCAGTCGCAAGATGGAACTGACCCGTACGGTGCCGCTCCTGGCAGAAGTGATCAAGCGACATCCGGGTTTTCAGTTCGCCGTAGCGGCCGTCGACGGCATCGACAGCACGTTGTATGATCCGATCAAAGCCATTCCGGGCGTCAGGGTAATTTTTGGCGACACGTACAATTTGTTGAGTGTAGCCCGTGCGGCCATCGTGACCTCCGGAACCGCAACACTCGAAACCGGCTTGCTCAAAGTACCCCAGGTCTGTATCTACCGCGCTGGATGGCTGGAAATGAAAATCGCCCGCGCCGTCGTTCAGGTCAAGTGGATCTCCCTTATCAACCTCATCGCCGGCAAAGAAGTGATCCGCGAACTCATCCAGGAAGATGCCAATGTCAATGATCTGTCATCGGAACTGTCGCGGCTGGTGGAAGATGAAGCATACCGGACGACGATGGTGGGCGAATACAACAAACTCTACCAGGTGCTGGACACCGGCTCGGCATCGGATAATGCGGCGAGGTTGATGGTTGGGTATTTGAAGGCGGACCGCTTCTGATGCCATCCCAATAGTGCCAAGAACATCCTGCATTTAATCAGTGATAATCTCTGCCATCTGTGGCAAAGAACTGGTAGCCACAGATTACACAGATGCGCACAGATTCTATATCGAGAATGAAGTGCCAAGAACATCCTGTATTTAATCAGTGACAATCCGTGTCATCTGTGGCAAAGAATTGGTTAGCCACAGATTACACAGATGCGCACAGATTCTATATCGAGGATGAAGTGCCAAAGAGCATCCTGTAATTATCAGTGATAATCTGTGCCATCTGTGGCAAAATGCGGGGCTTGCTAAGAATACACATACAAGCCACGGCCCATCATAGATTAAGGATAGATCTTGGATCGAACTATTAACCGTCCAGTAACTGTCCAGTAACCGTTCAGTAATCGTCCAGATGAGGTACCCTATTTTCTGCGGTTTTGAGTTGATTTCTGAGTCGGGGCCTCGAAAAAGTGTGCAGGGACGCTAATTATTAGCTTTTGCATGCACAATGCCCTTCTTCTCTTTCAAAATCCCAAAGCCAGTCATTCGACCGGGTGCGCATTGTCTTCGCTATGAAGATGCGATAGACATCAAAGTAATTTACGATGGCTAGGTGAGGAAGTTGAAGGAAGGCAATGATTTATTTCGAATAGTATTGGCCACTATTTCTCCAGCGTCGTCAGATCCAGCTTGTACATATTGCGCATCAGCCACCGCGGGTCCCGGAAGAAAACATCCCTGACTTTGGGATTCTCTTTCATGCCGGCGAAGTAGTAAAGCTGGTGTTCACGGACAAAAACAAGTCCTTGCGTCCACGGTACGTTCGTTTCATACCGCGCCTGCTTTCCGCTCTTCGTGTCGAGCGTGATCAGAAATCCCTTGTGGTCATCAAGACCGAGAAAGTAAAGTACGTCCCCATTCTGAGCCATAGCCCCAACATCCACGGGCAATTGCACCAGATGTTCCCACCGCTTTTGAGTCAGATCGTAGCGGATGACATCCGTTGCGGGAACCATCCCGGGCGTTGGACCAACAGCATACAGCTGCTCATTCACAAACGCGCCGAGCCGATAGTGATACCCCGGCAGCGTATCCAGTTCCTCATACGTAAGGTTGGCAGGATCAAAGACAATCAATTTGTTGGACCGCACCAGCGCGCTCTGGGCCTCGTCGGGTTTGTATCCATACTCCCAGGGGTACTTGCGTTTGTAACCCTTATCAATATTGATCATGATGTATCCACCAAAGAGATAGATCTTCTCATTCCACACCACGGCACCGCACAACACAGGAGCGCCGCCTTCAATTTTAATATATCCGAGCTCCAGTTTCCGAAGATCAAGGACCTCCAGTTCGTCGGACATCGTAATCACCTTTCCGAACGTCGGCAGGTACACGGTGCTGACCCACGCCATGCCATCCAGAGACTTCACCTTCGACTCCTGGAATTTTAACTTGCTCCACTCGCCGGCAGCAAAGGAGTAGATGTAGTAGCTGTCCCAGTCGCGAACGACCATCGATCGTTGTGTAAGGGCACCACCAAAAGCGGTACCAATAAGCGAAGGCGCTTTACCGATGATCTCAAAATTGACCATGGACTGACCGTGGGCAATACCGCTGCTGAGCATGAGTAGCCAAATGGTAATCCTGCGCGAATGGTTGAAACAATCCACCGGTAAAAAAAGAGATTGGAATCGCTTAAGCGACCTTCAGCTTGCTGTAGCGTGACTTGCTAAACTTTTCTTCCGCGTAAGCGCGGTTGATGACCAGCTTCTCTGTGCCTTTCTCGGAAGGCAATTCAAACATGGCGTCATTGATGATCGCCTCGCAAATGGAACGAAGCCCGCGTGCACCCAACTTGAAGCTCATGGCCTTGTCTACAATAAAGTCCAGCGCGCCGTCCTTGAACTCCAACTCGATGCCCTCCATTTCAAACAGCTTCTTGTATTGCTTCACGAGTGCGTTCTTGGGCTCGACCAGAATCTTCTTCAACGCCACCGTATCCAGGGGATTCAGGTAAGATACAACCGGCAGACGGCCGATGAGCTCGGGAATAAGTCCGAAACTCTTCAGATCCTGTGCAGAAACAAACTGCAGCAGGTTGTCATTGTCAATATCGCTGGGGTGCAGTCCTTCGGAATTCGAGAAGCCGAGGGGACGCGTGTTGAGGCGACGCGAGATAAGCCGCGAGATGCCTTCAAAAGCTCCGCCGCAGATGAACAGAATATTGTCGGTGTTGACCGTGATCATCTTCTGATCCGGGTGCTTGCGTCCACCTTGCGGCGGTACGTTGACGGCCGTTCCTTCCAGGAGCTTCAACAACGCCTGCTGCACACCTTCGCCACTCACATCGCGCGTGATGGAGGGGTTGTCGCTC
>CAYMPU010000109.1:0-33029 GCA_964392375.1 uncultured Ohtaekwangia sp.
TCTTTGCAGCAATGGCGGGGGGCACCAATTAGAACCACTTCACAAAATGACCAAGCATCAGGGGATTCCGTGGAATATATTCCACACTATTATCGTCCATTCTACTCCCCATTGACCATTTCATACTCTTCACAACTCTCTTTATCGATGATTATCAAATAGTTAGGTCTTATTTGCGTATATTCATACACAATCCTCACTTCTGGCTTCTCCATTGCCTGAGCACAGGTTGCCAACCAACCACAAAAGTCATGCTCAAACAGATAGGAATGCAAACGCAGCACTTTACCGTGTTGCCGCAGCAAATACAGCTCCTCAAGCTGTTCCACCTGACAACGACTGATCTGCAGCTTCGAATCCAGGTAGAGCTCAATGACAATCCCATGCTTGAAGAGGAGGTTCTCGAAGAGGATAACGTACCCGAAGAGGCCAATACAGAACAAGACTTCCTCGATACCGACGAGTATGCCTATGACGACATCCCGGATTATAAACTGGAACACAACAATTATCTGGCAGAAGATCATCCGCAGCGGCCTTTCGCAGAACCGGAGAGTTTCCGTGCCACACTCAAACAGCAAATCGCCGTTCATCTCACTACTCCTCAGGAGAACGCCATAGCAGCATTTCTGATCGACTCCCTGGATGAGGAAGGTTTACTGGACCTTGACCTAGCCAGTATCGCCGATGACATCTCCTTTCAAAATCAGGTAATTGTTGAGCCTTCCGAAGTGGAAAAAGTCCTGCACATTCTACAAAGCATGGAGCCGCACGGACTCGGCTGTCGCTCGATGGTTGAATTTCTGCTCTTCCAACTGCGTCGCATGCCCACCGAAACCGTCGTCACCAACAGCATCCAGCTATTAAGCGCACACTTCCATGATCTCTCCCACCGGCAAATGGAGAAGATTGCTACGCGACTGCACATAACCGAACAGGCACTGCGGGAAGCCATTCAGTTCATTGGCACCTTGCCCCGCAAACCCCTCGCTGAATCGCAATCGTCAACGCCGGCTCCTCGTATCATACCGGACTTTATTATTACGCAGGAAGGCGGCAATCTGAATGTGTCCCTATTTCGGCAGCGCTCATCGGTTGTTTTTGTCAACCAGTCGCTCACCACGATGCTCGAAAAACAGGAGAAGGCCGATAAAGCAACCTTGCTCTATTTAAAGAGCAAGCTCAACTCGGCCCAGTGGTTTGTCGAGGCGATCAAGCAGCGCGAAACTACCATGCTCAGCATCATGAATGAGATGGTGATGTTCCAGTCTGACTATTTCCAGGAAGGCGATGTTCGTCTGTTGAAACCCATGGTCCTGAAAAACATCGCTGAAAAGATTGGCATGGACATCTCAACCGTTTCACGGATTACCTGTAACAAGTACGCCGACACACCTTTTGGAACGATCGCACTGAAAAGTTTGTTTTCTGAAGGTGTGGCCAATGAGCAGGGTGAACGGATCAGTAACCGCGTTATTCAACTTGCTATACGTGAAGTCGTCGAGGTGGAGGATAGCAACGCTCCCTATACCGATCAGCAACTGGTAACCATTTTATCGCAACGAGGCTACAGCATTGCGCGCAGGACGGTTTCCAAATATCGGGAGCACCTTCGCATACCGACCGCACAACACAGGATGGCCGCCCAACAATATAGTCAAGACACGTGAAAACGCTTACAAAAGAAGAACGATGCAACAGATACTCGTAGTTGATGATGACAAGGACATGCGCTACCTGTTGCTGCGCTTCCTGAAGAAAAATGAATTTGACGTCGCAGAGGCCGACAGCGGGAAAGCTGCGCTGGCCTATCTGGCTACCCATCAGCCTCAGCTCATCATATGTGATTTCAAACTTGGCGATATGACGGGCAGTGCCTTGATGAAAGAGATCAAGGAGCTACGGCTCGACATTCCCATTATTGTCATCACCGCATATGCCGACATCCGTACGGCCGTTGAGGTCATGAAGCAGGGTGCCTACGACTACGTCCTCAAACCATTGATCCCGGATGAGATTTTGCTGACCATTCGCAGGGCCCTGTCCGGTGAACGTACGGTATCCTCCGTTGATCAGAAACAAGTCAAAACCAGGAAAACCATTGACGTAAACGGACCCTATATTTTTGGTGACAGCGCCGTGTTCAAGACCCTGGCGGAGCAAATCAACCGTGTGGCGCCAACCAATTACAGCGTCATTATTTATGGTGAGACGGGCAGTGGTAAAGAAGCGATCGCTCAGGAAATCCACCAGCGCAGCGAGCGCAAGAACAAACCCTTTGTAGCCATTGACTGCGGTGCACTGTCGAAGGAACTCGCCGGCAGTGAACTATTTGGCCATGAAAAGGGTGCCTTTACCGGTGCCCAGTTTCAAAAAATAGGAACCTTCGAGATCGCCAATGGCGGCACTATCTTTCTTGATGAGATTGCCAACTTGCCCTACGATGTTCAGGTCTCCTTGCTGCGCGTCGTCTCGGAACGCAAGATGCGCCGGGTAGGTGGTACGAAAGACATTGATCTCGACGTTCGTATTGTCGTTGCCAGCAATGAACTCTTGTGGGATCACACACGACAGAATAAGCTCCGGTTCCGTGAAGACTTGTTCCACCGGTTCAACGAATTTGCCATCACCATACCCCCGCTGCGCGACCGCAAGGACGACATTACCGTTTTCGCCAATCATTTTCTGGAATTGACCAACGCAGAGCTGGGGAAGAACATCCGGTCTTTTTCGCCGGAAGTCACCGAAATCTTCAAAAACTACATCTGGTATGGCAATCTGCGCGAGCTCAAGAATGTTGTAAAACGCGCCGCACTCCTCACCGATACCGATTGCATTGACGCTCGCGCTCTGCCGTTTGAGATTACCAACTTCTCCCGGCTCCTGAGCCACAACGAACCTATCACGTATGATCTCCCATTGGATACGCCGGCGGAGTTTCATCGACAGCCCACTTCATCAAGATCATTGGCCGTTATGGATACCATCAAGGGAGCCAGTTTGGATGCTGAGTATGGACTCATTCTTAAAGTACTTAAAGAAGTAAATTTCAATAAAACCAAAGCGGCTAAGGTCCTCAACATTGACCGCAAAACATTATACAACAAGCTGGACGAGTATCGCCTGCTGAACGGAAAATAACAGAACCCCTCTTTAATGCTTGCAACAGAAACTTCTCCTGCCATTCCGGTGGGTACCCTACTGTCGATCAAGGAAAAGGTAGATATCATCGGCGACTTGTTCCCGGGACCTGTGTTCGTCTACAGAATTTCAGATCGATTCCTCAAATACACCAACGTGGCACTCCGGGAGACTCTCGGGTATTCTGCAGAAGATATGGATCGCTGCCAGTATGATCCGCAAAAAATGGTTCACCCCGATGATGTCGTGCTATTCCAGAAAGGTCTGGACACCTGCTCCATCCTGGAAGGGCCTGCCGTTCACACGTACACATGTAGGTTGTATGAGCACGACTGCGGTTACACTACCTTTCAATTGACGGGCCGGGGCCTTCGGAGGGACGATTGGGGCCAACCCATATCCATCATCGTTTTCCTGGAAGATATGAGCCACCGCATACAGTACGCTGCGGAGGTCGCCGACCTCGAACAGAAGATGGATGAGCTCAGGATGGTCAACAAAGAGCTCGAGGATTTTGCATACATCGCCTCACACGATATGCATGAGCCCCTGCGCAAGGTTCACTCGTTTGCCAGCCGCCTGAAAGAGAAGTATTCGCTATCGCTGGGGGAAGAGGCTCAGAACTATCTCGATCGTATCGTGGCTGCTACACAAAATGCCCGTCACATGATTGATGGGCTCATGGAATTCTCACGGCTATCCCGTAATGGCTTTGGGTTTGAACGGGTGCAGATGAATGCCATTCTTGCAGACGCTTTGAGCGACATCGAACTCAAGATCGAGGAAACCCAAACCCATCTGACGGTAGAAGACCTTCCCCGAATGATGGTCATCCCTGTTCAGATCAAACAATTGTTCACCAATATCATCTTGAATGCCATCAAGTTCAGCAAAGAAGGTTGCCACCCTCATATTGTCATTCAAAGTCACAAACTTTCAGTCAGAGAAATCGCAAAACACAAACTTGACAAAAAATCAAATTACTACCAGTTCAATGTAACCGATAACGGGATTGGTTTTGAAGCGGAATATGCTTCAACCATTTTTCAGATGTTTCAGCGACTGAACGAAAAACACGAGTACCCTGGATCAGGCATAGGACTGGCGTTGTGCAAAAAGATCGTGGACAACCATCATGGCCTTTGTATGGCTAACGGGACCCCAGGACAAGGAACAACCGTAGCGTTCATCCTGCCCGAAGAGAACACCGCATGAATCGAACAGCCTCATACGAAAAGCCTGTGCGCGTGCTCATTGTGGATGATGAGGAAGATGACTTCATCTTGACCAGTGCCCAGATCAGGGATATACCATCACGCACGTTTACGATCGAATGGTGCTCCAATTACAAGAAGGCTGTCGAGGTCATTGAAAAAGCAGCGCACGACATCTACTTCATTGATTACCGTTTGGGTGTGAAGACCGGGTTGGATCTCCTGCGTGAGCCAGCTGTACGAAGGCAAAACGCTGCGCCACTCGTTCTATTGACCGGCCTGGGCAGCGAGGAAATAGACCTGGAAGCCATGCGTCTTGGTGCCGCCGACTACCTGATCAAATCAGAATTGACGCAGGAGAAACTGGACCGCTGCATCCGATACTCCCTGGAGCGGGCGGAAATTCTGAAAGCTTCGCGGGCGAGCGAACGGAAGTACCGGAATATTTTCGAACGCACGCACGATGTCATATTCCTCGCTGACCCCGTGCTGGTCGTCCAAAATATCAATAGCGCCGTGCTCGCCCTTCTTGGTCAGGACCGCCAGGCATTCCTGGGTAAGAGCTTATTTGATCAAATGGTAGAAGACGGTGATAAAGAAAGGATCGCCCAGGCCTTAAAATTGAATGGACAATTCAATGACCTACAGGTTGCTTTCCGAACAACCACGAACCAAAACAGAATAGTCCAAATGTCGGCCACCCTGCAAATGGATGCAGATAAACGGCCGTATGTGCAGGGTATGCTGCACGACATTACGCTCTTCAAGAAAACAGAACTCATCCGACAACAGGCAGAGAGCCTCGAGGCCAAGGCTGAAGTCATCCGGTCCCTTGCCCATGAAATCCGGAATCCACTCAATAACATCAGCGTTTCGGTCGACATGCTCAAACCCGGTACGACACACGAGGCAGCCAAGCTTTTGAACATCGTCCACCGCGGCGTGAAGCGCATCGACACGCTCATCAGCAAACTGATGGACTCGGCGCAATACTTCAAAATGAATTTTGCTGTTTTGCCGCTTCAAAGTGTTATTGACAAGGCCCTGGACGAAGCCCTGGACCGCATCGCGCTAAAGAAAATACGCATGGAATTGGTCTACCCCCCGGTGGCCGCTCTCGCGCTGGTCGACGTGGATAAAATCAAAGTCGCTCTACTCAATATCATTCTCAACGCCATCGAAGCCATGGAAGCCGACAAAGGGGTACTTCATATTGAAATTCAAACCGTCGACAATAGTCACGAGGTGACTATTCAGGACAATGGATGCGGGATGAGCGAAGAGGTATTAAATCGACTTTTTGAGCCTTACTTTAGTTCAAAGACCTACGGTGTGGGCATTGGCCTTGCATCAACCGTGGGGATTATTAAGTCACACAAGGGTACGATTGCCGTCAAGTCAACCGTCGGCGCAGGGACTGTTTTTACCATTTCATTACCGGCTCTGTAAAACAACATGACACAGGGAGACGAACCAATCGTCACTCCCTGTATCTTACTGTTACGATCTTACGCTACCAGTGTTCAGAATCCGAACGCCAGGAAAAGAGAAAGTGCGCTGTTCTTTGAGTTACTGGTAAAGTCACCGGCAACCGTTCCGCTTTTTCCTATAGTGTTCATACCATAGTTGTAGCGGGCACCGATTCCAAATTTTCCGATGTCCACGCCCAGACCGCCAACGACACCGTAGTCGAAGCGGTTGAAACTATTCTCATTGAGGTCCATTACACCAACAACGGTTCCATCCTTCTGCATATCCTTTACATTGGCATTGGCCAGGTAAGCAACGTAGCCGCCGGCATGGAGATTAAAGTTCTTGACAATATTGAAGACCAGTGTCATGGGAAGCTCAATGTAATTGAGGTTAAAACGATAGGCACCCTGGCCCTGAGCCACATTGTTGTACGTAAGTTGAGCTCCTTTGCTGCTGTAAAGCAATTCTGGCTGGAAGGAAAGTCGCTGTGTCAACGGTATCTTTACAAACAAACCGGCTAGCATTCCGATTTTTACTTGCTCATCCTGGATATTCTCTACATAGAGATTGGAGAAGTTTACACCGCCTTTAATCCCAAACGTAGGCCGCAGGGTAGGAATCGAATTCATTGGTGTGGTCGTTTCCTGCTCTTGCCCGTACGCGATGGGTAGTGACAACATACAGATGCCGAATAGCACACTATACATCATCGTTCTTATTGAATTTTTCATGTGTTGTATTTAGTTATCACAACACACAAAAGAACCATGCCAGTTGGCAATGGCTGTATTCATGGTTTACGTGTGGATGAAATGCCCCAGCATTCGAGATTGGGGGAAATTGTACGCAGGAAATAAGTTATGCCGTGTTGTCTTTGCCATCCTTGCGCGGTTCTGCCAGCCGATCATCACCGAGCATCATCCCATAGGGCTCTAAACCTTCAACCCGCTCGCAAATAACTTTCAGAACCGCCAATCCCGGGATGGAAAGGAACATTCCCGGCACACCGCAAAGGGCGCCACCAATGAGGATACCCACGACGGTCACCAAGGCGTTTAATCGCACCTTGGAACCTACAATAAAGGTCATAAGGAAATTGTTGTCAATGAACTGCACGGTTGCGAGGACAATACCTACCCACATTACATTTCCAACCTCCAGGGCTTCACCTGAGATCAGTGTAATGAGCATGCAAAAAACATTGGCAACCAGCATGCCGATATATGGAATGAGATTGAGTAAGGCGGATATGAGAGCCAGGAAGATAGCGTATTTGATACCTATGATGACAAATCCCAGGGCATTCAAAGCGAATACCACTGTCATTTGAATCATCAATCCCACGATGAAACTTTGTGAAACAGTCTGGGAAGCCTGAAGAATCTCGCGCACCGCCCCATCCTTGCTATTGCCAAAACTGTCGATCAGGAATTTCTTGATCAGATCACGATAGAATAGAATCAAGGCAGCATAGATGGGCAATAGCGCCGCGAATGAAAGAAAGCCCGTGAGCGTTCCAAAAGTCTGCTGCAGAACATTACCACTCGATTCCTTCATTTCCTTATTCAGGTACTGATTCTGCGCTCCAATGGTTATACCAAACGTTGATCGGATCCACTTCTGAGCTACGCGCGCAAGGCCTTGCAATCGATCCTGGATAACCGGCAGGTCATCCATAAAGCTGAGAATCTGATCGGTTAGAAGATACAGTATAGCACCAATTGAAATTAAGGCTATCGTTAGCGTGAGTGTAATCGCGAGCCAGCGCGGGAATCTCTTACGCTCCAGGAATCGGTTGGCTGGCAGCAGCAGCGAAGCCAACAGGGTAGCCATGATCAAAGGAATGAGAATCTCCTGACCGATGTAAATCAAAAACCCCAATGCTATTACGCTCACCAGAATATAGCTGATGCGCTTATAGTACGGGGTTTTATCAGCAACGAGGGGCATAGGCTATTACTTCAGGCTGACCGCTTGACCGAGCATTGAAGTAAAACGACAGAAGCAATAGGAATTATATCCTGCGTCGCCCGCCAATGACGTTAATCAAAACGGCAATGATGGCGATCACAATCAGGGTATGGATTAATCCTCCGGCACCGTAGCCATAAATACCCACAAGCCAGGCAATCACCAGGATTACAGCGATAATGTATAACAGGTTTCCCATAATGACTTTTGTTTAGTTGCTGACTAACCTCTAAATCGTGTGCCAGCCTCCCCAATTGGCCTCTAGACCATCACCGCTGTTCCTTTTCGCTTGTGTTGTAGAAAAGAATCCACACATCGCGGTGGAGACTCTAGTTTAGACAGCCCATGAGATCCTGAAGCCGAATGGGCTTGATCAGGATGCAATGGACCAATTCCGATGGTTTCCGCATACGAAGCGCGCTAATGAGGTTAAGTCGCGAGCCTGGGTAGAGCGCCATGATCGCCTGTGCACTTTCCCATCCCATGCCGTCGGGAAGCCCATTATCAAGGAAGATGTGATCCGGCCGTTCACTGGCCAAAATGGACATACCCTCGTGCATCGTGGTAGCCAGAAACAACTCAAAAGGTTTGTCGGTAAAAAAATAGGTTAACGCAACGCCAAAATCGATATCGTCGTCAATCACCAAAACCTTGTCTCTCGATTTCATACCATCACCCCCGCTTAGTTGATGAAAGGGAGTCAAAATACCATACCGTGTTCTAAGGGCTACAAAAGAGGCTCCCAATGATAATTATGCACATTTCTCTACCCATTATGGCGCCCGTGAACCCCAAAGTGCGCGCTGTTGGAATGATTTTTTGAGGAGGTAGGTAACAATAAACAAAGCAATACCCATGAAAACCACCGGAATTACCCTCATCGCCCTCGGCATCATCATGATGCTGTTTACGGGATTCAATTATGTAACCCGTGAAAAGGTAGTCGATATCGGCGACCTGGAGATCAAGGCCAACAAGACCCACCGTGTTGAGTGGACGCCCATCATCGGTGGCATACTGTTGGTGGCGGGTATGGCCGTGCTATTCACAAACAAGAAGTAAAAGTCCAAATACAATTCCGATGAAGAAGACAGAAATCATCAACAACAAGATTGTTAACTGGGTAGAACAACTGGCCTCGGTGCTGAAGCGCGGCGATGTTTTCCGCAAGCCACGTGGCAGCACACACTACAAGGTCAAGGCACTGATCCCGGATGAGAAAATCGTCATCTGCGAAAACCTCGATACGCATCTCTCCGAAGAAATCTACTCGAACTCACCCGTATATCGGCTGCATACCGTGTAAAGTGCTAAGCAGCAGTTACACTCCTCTAAGGTAGTTGATACAAACGATCAGCACAGGCAGACCCACCTCAGCCAGTGTATACAAATAGTACGTTCTGTTGGGTACGCCCCTGAAAGAAAAGGAAACCGCACGCCCCAACCCTCCCAAGAATACCGTCAAGGCCAGCAAGTAAATGAGTACACCCTGCTCGTCCATGGTAATCACCATCCAAAGACAAATACAACTTACACCCAGGTATACTCCGGCCATAAACCGGAATACGTTATCCAGGCCACGTGACACATCCGGTCCCCGACGATTCCAGCGACCCGGACCTCGAACCAGCCCCTGAATACTGCCACTCAGTGAGATGACGAACAGTAAGGTAAAAATGATGCGCAAGACTAAAACCATTCCCTGTTGCTATTGAGTGTTAAGGATGAAGGCCTGGAAAAGGCTACTAAAAAAGAAAGGCCCAAGGGCCCTTCTCTTTTCAACAAAACGATAGGTTGATTAGCTGTGTGCCCATACTTCAACAACAGCCTTGTTGTCGTCGGAGTTTTTGGTGTCGTACCAAAATGTAACCCGTTCGATAACACGATTGTTTCCTTTGAGATCAATCAACTTACCATCGTTCTCTTTGGTCAGTTGCTCGGGTAAGTCAATGTTCTGCGACTCTCCGTTTGCGAAGTGAACCGTCACTTTATGAATATTCACTGTTCCATTGTTCACCTTAATCTTCAAGGAGCTGAACGTACTTTGGTTGCTGGCCTTTACTACATCGCGATCAAGGGTGAAGTCAACCACTTGTGTACCCAGTTTGACCCAGGTAATAGGATTTTGGGCAACGGCTACAGAAGGGAGTGTACCCATCAGTGCAATGGCAACAAACGCAAGCCATTGGCTCCGTTTCAAGATTTGCATGTTCATGTTCTTATTTGTTTAGTATACGTACACTTAACAAAATCACATGCCACATCGATTGGGGTGATTTACCGGTTAGCCTACTCATCGGGGCTCACGAACCGTAGATGAATGTCCACACGAAAACCCAAACGTAACCCTAGGGTTTTTTCGCAACCTCGCGGGCCAACGCTTCACGTTCCTTTTTCTCTTTCTTAGCCTGCTTCTTGAAATATCCCCGGGTGAGGAAATTATGCTTTAGTGCTTCCATGTTCTCATCCAGCTTGTACGATGCCTTTACCGAGTTATCCATGATTGTTTGCATCTTGTTGGCAAAGGCGGTGTCGGCCAGTATGACGCCGACGGCATTGTGCTGATCGTTCATCTTGGCGGTTATGGCTTGCAGGCTGCTGGCCATCTTCGCCGACTGTGCACTCACGCTCTTCACGTTAGCAAGGGTCTCTCTGAAAACGGCCACATAACCCGTATCCGAGAGCAGCGCAGGCATGAGCCCGTCACCGTGCTGCAAGGCATCGGTCATCGACGTAAGGTTGGCCGTCGCAGCCGAAGTATTCGCGCTGGTCGTCTTAAAGTTGGAAACGGTCGTACGCAGGTCCTGAGCGAATGCCCCATCGGTCATCAATTCACCCAGAATGCCTTTACCGTTATTGAGCTTGCCAGAAATGGCTTTTAAGTCCAGGGTGATGGAGCGTGTATTTTCTCCCACCTCCTTCGCAATGTTGATCAGCTCCTGCGTGTCGGCAGGCGAAACCGCATTGATGGTATCCGCGTCTTCGATGCTTGCGGATGCGTTGCCCGGCTGAATGACCACGATCTTGCTACCAATCAGGCCGTCTGAACCAATGGAAGCCGTTGCGTTCTTCCGGATGAACTCATTTTGCTTCTCTCGGAGCGAGAGACTTACCACGACTTCGCCCACAACAACGATGCGAACCATCTTGACGGTTCCGATCTGAACACCCGAAAGCCAGACTTTATCACCTTCCTTAAGTCCTTCGACATTCTTGAATACCGCCGATACAGTAAATGTGCGGCTAAAGAAATTACTTGCGCTGCCGATAAAGAACACAGCAATCAAAAACAGGGCAATTCCCCCGGCTACAAACATGCCCACCTGGACGCGTTGTTTAACTTCATTTTCTTCCATACAACTACATTTAATAAATAAAGAATGGCGCCAGCTCGGGATCCCGGGTGGCCTTAACTTCCTCAAATGTCCCTTCCGCCTGGGTATAGCCGTTTACAAGGGCCATGACACGGTCGGAAGTCTGACGAGCACAACTGATATCGTGGGTGATGATGATGGACGAGGTACTGTACTTTTCGCGAACCGAAAGGATGAGATCATTGATCTCCGTTGAGGTAATTGGGTCAAGTCCCGCCGTGGGTTCATCATACAACATGATCTTGGGTTTCAGAATCAGGGTTCGGGCAATGCCAATGCGTTTGCGCATGCCCCCGGACAACTCATCAGGGCGTTTGGCTGCCGTATTCTCGAGTCCCACATCCTGCAGGGCTGTCATGACCAGTTCGTTCAATACTTTGCGGTCAAAAATTCCACGGTTGCGCTTGAGTGGGAACTCCAGATTTTGGCGCACCGTCATGGAATCATATAGGGCACTGTGCTGGAAGGAAAAGCCCACCTGCATCCGCACTTCGTTCAGGGCTTCTGGCGATAGCGTGCGAACAGGGTAACCCAACACATCAATCTCTCCCTCGTCTGCACGGATAAGTCCAACCAAACACTTGATCAGCACTGATTTTCCAGTACCCGACCTGCCCAGAATGACAAGGTTTTCGCGGTAATGGAGATCCAGGCTAATGTCTTTCAGGACCTCAAGCTCACCAAAAGATTTCTTCAGGTTGCGCACTCGGGCAACAGGATCCGTATCCTTTCGCTGTGGCTCAACGGGCGATGGAATAGGGATGGTAGCGTTCATCGGAAAAGGGAAATAAATTGCAATGCGAGCAGGTCAATGATGAAAATGAACAACATCGAGATAACAACCGCCGTGTTGGCAGCTTTACCTACACCGGCAGTTCCACTCGCTGAATGGTAGCCGGCATAACTGCTGATGAAGCCAATGGCAAATCCGAAGAAGGTGGCTTTAATGACCGATGAAAAGATATCCAGGTAACTAATGCTGTTGGCTACTTCATTGAAATAGGCCGTAAAACTGGTGTTGTTGATGAAGCGTACCGTGAGAAAAGAACCGTACAGGGCGATCAGATCTGCAAAAACCACCAGCAAGGGTAGCATCAGGGTGGTCGCCAGTACGCGGCTCACGACCAAATAAGAGAAAGGCCGGGTGCCGGAAACTTCCATGGCGTCAATCTGTTCGGTGACGTTCATGCTGGCCAGCTCGGCACCAATGTTGGAGCCCAGTTTTCCTGCACATATCAACCCGGTGATCAACGGACCCAACGAACGAATGACAGCCTGGGATACCAGTGACGGCAGCCAGGATTCGGCCCCAAAGGAAGAGAGGGACGGACGTGATTGTCGTGTAAAGACGACACCTGCGAGAAAGGCGGTAAAACCGACAAGAAAGAAGGACTTATTGCCTACCGCATATCCTTGCCGTAACACCTCACGCCATTCAAAAGGACGGTGAAAGGCTTGTCTGGCAAAATCCCTGAAAAACCGAAAGATGCTCTCGCATGTAAGAAAAAGAGCCTGGGTTTTCATGGTGGTTCAGTTGTTCCGGTAATGCGTTCCGGAGGCGGCACATTAGTGTGCTCCTTTTCCGAAGAAGTAGGGATTCCGCTTGGTTGAAGTGATCATCTTTCCCGTTTCGTCGTCTTTCACTTTTGGAAACAGCACGCGTGCCAAAATGTATGTTATGCCAACAAAAAACAGGAAGCCAACAAAGAGCGTTAAAAGAATGACGAGCATTTCCATATCATATCGTTTACGTACGTAGGTAAAATAGTATGCCAGTGGGGATTCGGATCAAAAAGACAACACGGCCACATTTCACGTAGAAAGGCTTCCACGTCATTCGTCATCAAAGGCTTCCGGGGTTAAAGACCGTTGACGGCGGACTCACGAGGTTAATAGGATACTTCACCCGAATACTCGTTGTCACACTAAAACCCACCTGGTTCATCCCTTCAACGGTGTTCGGATAGAAGTACATGCGTGCCTCTACCGTATCAAAGATGAGGTTCTCGTTGCGGGCCTTGATACCGAGCGATATTCCGGCGAAAAAGTTCTCTTTCCTCAACAACGGACTGATTTGATTGATCATCGCCATATCGATCCGCATAACGGGCGCCAGTAGGAAGCCAAGGACCTTCCAGGGTGTATACATCACCGCTTCCTCCGCCAGCGTAAGCCGGTGACTACCCACCAGGCTATCGGCCCTGAATCCCATAATGCCGTTGAAGTCGTTGATGTCTACCCCTCGCTTTACACGTTGATTGAATATCCAACTGTACCCCGATTCAATCTGATGACGGAATTTCTTGTTGCCGATGAGATGCACCTGGCTAAAGCGCCGGAAGTGCAAGGCGAACATCCCATCTTCTGTGGCGGCCCCCTGCAGATAGGTGGCCAGTCGAAACCGATACGTGAGGATAGCGCCGCTGTCGTGGACTTTCGTGTAATACAATTCCGTACCCAGGTAGCCCCGCTTGTTGCCCACCTCCGTTTCCCAACCGCCCGTGAATGACGCTCGATAGCCGTATGGAATATCTTCGGTTCGACCAAATCCTGCAACGTATTGTGTTTTGTAAAAGTCCTGCCGGAAGAATGTCAACTCAGCGAGCACGGTCAGGCGGCTGCGGTACGCGAATCGGTCGGGTTCACGGAGCGCCATCTCCGGGAGCCCCGCAAAATCCTGATGAAAGGATCGTATGGCAACAAACCTTCGGTTTCGGTTTTCCTTCCACACGGCATTGGGATTGGCATGCCCAAAGGAATAGCCAACCCAGAAGTCCCGAATAGCGTAGTTGTAGGGAACAAAGACACTGTCGGGTCTGCGGAAGACGTTGGTTGAACGATATTGACTCCACTCAACCCCGCCTGCCCATCGCACAAATGGATGATAGAGCGGTCGGCTGAGCCGGAAATAATACCCGGACTCATTTTCATTCCCAATGCTTATGCCGGTGTTGATCGATGAGTATCCTACCGAAGCATCAACGAAGCTTCCCATGATATTGATTTTCTGATAAAAAGTCTCAAATCCAAAGTGCGTACTCCGATCGCCATCATAGAGCCCCGCCACCTGAATGCGTTGACCCATCCCCGCAGCATTGGCCTCCTGAATACTGAACTTATACTCCGTGGTTGACAGCGGCTCAAACGAACCCAATAACGTGAACACATCGCGCGTCATGACCAGGAGGTCAACAGAGTCCGAATTCTTCGAAATTCGCCGGATCAGGATTCGTGCATCCATGACAAAATTCAGATTGCGAAGAATGCGCTCATTGTCCGCCACACGATAGGGATTGAGTGGTGTGCCTTCGCGGATAAAGAGATTGTCCCGTATGACAAATTCGCGGGTGTCGGTATGAAGCTTGTTGGCAACCCTGGCAATAAAGGACTGAAACTGCTGGGTGGTGTCAATGACTGTGGACTCAAAGCCAACGCGCTTGATGGTGATTTTGCGAATGATCTTCCCTTCGTATGGCAGATAGGGTGCTTCGCTCTTCACGTGAATAACGGATTTACTGGGAGGTTCGCGCGTAATGGCACCCATCAACAGTTTGAAACCTTTTTTACTGTTGGTCTCCACCCAACTGGAGTCCTGCTTCTTGGCCTCCTTTTTCTGCGCATAGCTGCTGGTCCCGAGGGCCAAAATCAACAGGCACGCAAGCACGCCCGCTCTCTGCACCGCCATGCGGATAAATTGCCATCGCGTCGCTTTCACGACCTTAGGGAGAAGATGTATGTGTCCGCCTTTTTTGCGGTAGCGCAAACCGGCGCGCATAACTTATCCGGAAGTTGCCGGTATTTACCGTGACTTCCCGAATACCGTTGGCCAGGCGCAAGCCACTGTTTATATAGATGAGATTGACGGCCCACCGCGCATCATTCCATCCCACTACGGCCCGAAGGAAGGTGTTGGGGCTAACCCCGGACCGGTGGCCCGAACCGTCACTGTTCCTCAAGGTGTTGTCACTGTAATCAAGCGTTACCGAAGCAGAACCGGTAACAAAGAAATGCTCCTTGATCACCCAGGTATACGCATACCCTGCGTTGATACCAATTTCAAAAAAGGAAATGGACACTTCGTTGATTGCTGCAGTAGCCTGATCGATGGTCCGGGGTATCAGCGTACTGTCAGCCTCTACCCTGCCTCCATACGTTTCCATGCCGAGCAACAGACTTCCAGCTGATTTCCTTTGCCATTCGTTCTGTAAGTAATTTGCCCGAAAGGAGAACTGTTTGTAGTGCACAACGTACTGCACGGACCCGCCAACGATGGTCACCTTCATGTCCGGTCGAGCGTAGAAAAGGTCGGGCGACGTGGCGATACCCCGCGGCGACAGGTAGAACCCTGTGTACCATTGGCCTACCAGGTCGTAATTAAAACGACGGCCATAGCTGTGGAACTGAAGATCGAGATGACGGGTTTCGCCTTTTCCTTCATCCGGATTAAGGTACCCAAGACCAAAGGCAATGTTTAATGTAGCCCACTTGTAGCTGGCACCAATACCCAGATTGAACTTTGCGTTGGGAAAATAGTTGATGACATAATCCCTGTCATTGTCCTTGAACCGGAGTGCGGTATACTTCTGCGACAGGAACAGGCGCGTAGTCAACTGATCGGCATAGGACACATAGTACGTTGAGTCGACCTGGGCACGCGATAGGAGCGTCGTCAGCACCATAACATACACGGTGATTCCTGCGGCATGGGTCGGGATGCGCATGCTCCATCGCCAAGCTACCAGCGTCCGGCTTTTTTATGAAGAACCTTCCTGTACTGCTGAGCCGCTCGCGATGTTGCCTTAACAACCCATATCGTAAAGATTATCGCAATAGCGACCGATTGTAAAACCAAACCGAGCATCCTGCCATTCAATTTTCTTGCCTTTGGATACGTGCCGTCACGCCTGGTCCACGGCCTTACCTGTGGAGTTTCTGGCTGGGTACGGGTGGCGAGCGAATTCATTTTATTGTCCCAATTCGCCGTTCTCGGCCATCTTGCGCATCTTCTTATTCGCAAAAATGGCTACCTCAACGCGCCTGTTGTCTGCGTCCACAGTAGATATGGGCTGCCCTTCACCATACCCGGTGGTAGTCATGCGGCTGCCCATCACACCCTGTGTTCCGAGGTAGTTCGTCACTGCTGAAGCGCGCTTTTTCGACAAGTCCAGATTATAAGCATCCTTGCCCGACGAGTCCGTATGCCCTTCGACGAGAATATCGGTATCCTCATATTTGTTGAGGGTCTTCCCTAATGCTTGGAGGTTTTCTAACGTCGCAGCACTTAGGTTGTAGGAGTCGTAACCGAACATCAGGCCTGAATCAAACGTGATCTTGATGCCTTCGCCAACACGTTCAACGGTAGCGCCCTTGAGATCCTCTTTCAGTTCCGCAGCTTGCTTGTCCATGTTCTTGCCAATGATGGCTCCCGTCGTTCCACCAACGGCAGCCCCGATGATGGCACCCAAAGCCGTATTGCCTGACTTCTTTCCAATCAGTCCACCAATAACGGCCCCTGATCCAGCGCCAATGGCGGCACCTTTGGTGGTATTTGAGGCCTTGCAGCCTCCGCCGAGAATGATGGGAGCACTAAGGAGAAGCGCCAGAATCCATACTCCGGGGTTTGCTTTGTGGATTTGATTTTTCATAAGTATGTGTTTATTGTTCAAAACCTCATTAAAAGAAGAGTGCCACTAAAAACCCCCTGCCCATGCCATCCCGGTGACATGCGGAGAACGACGTGTAGAAAAAACTCCACGTACCATTACGCCGGTGTTCTTGTTTCGATTCTCAAGTGCAGGAAGTTCAACAGAGGTCAGTCGCAGCGTATTCGCGCTCTCGACCATGGGTTCGTGAAGGAAATAATAGATGGGGTTGATCTGCACCCCGAGAAGCAATACTTCGTAATGTAAATGGGGTGCCGTCGATTGTCCGGTACTGCCCACCTGTGCGATGACATCCCCACGCAAAACCCGATCACCGGGCTTCACAATAAATCCCCGCAGGTGAGCGTAGCGCGTGTGATAACCCGATCCATGATAAATGATAACCATGGTGCCATAACCTACAAAGGCTGTGTCCGCTGCAATTACTTCACCATCCGCCGTAGCATACACCAAAGTTCCTTCTGGCGCCGCAAAGTCGATGCCTTCGTGCATTCTGATCAGGTGATCCAGTGGATGCATCCTGAGGCCATAGCCAGATGCCAGGACCGTCAATGGGTGATTCGATACGGGTGAAATGGTAGGTATGGAGGAGAAAGCGCGGTGGCGTTGTTCCACCAAGGGCAACAAAGCTCCGAAGGACTGGGAATTCCGGGAGAGTTTCCCGCGAAGCAAACTTACACTGGAATATAGATGCGTCAGATCAACCGAACTCCCGGCCTCCAGGCTGCTCCGCTCACGCTCGAGGTAGCGGCCATCTTCATCGCCCATGTTTCCCGGGCCGACACCAAAGGCAAGCTGATAGATTCTATCCACCCGATTATCAATAGTCTCCATGACTTGATACAGGCTGTCCACCTGAATCTGTAGAAGTTCCAGGCGTTGTTCAAGCTGATTGTTGCTTTCTGTCCTTTTTGCCTCTGCCGGGATCTTAACGACAAGGATGTACACGGCAGCAATGATTACAGCACTCGCCAGAGAAAGCATAAAGATCCGAAGGCCCCGAAGGGACACCCGTATTCGGGGTTGCCTTTCCGGCGATCGGTCCTCCACATCTTTCGTCCTGTCATTGCTTTCCATACGGTCGTTGTGTAAAAAAATGATGCCGAAAAAAAATGCAGCATATAGCTGCATTTTCAAAGAAGCCCAACCTGTAAACCCTAAAGGCCTCTTTCAGAGAGAAATCTTTTGTCCGGCGTCGGCTATTACTTCAGAATAAGTGTGCCAATCCTATCAGCCTGAAAATTGGGGCCCAATCAGCATGGATATACGCTCCCCGTCGCTCGAGTTGGGTAATAACTTCCACAAATGGGGAATTGGCTCCATACCATCGAGCCTATGGCAAAAAGAAACGCTCCAAACCCATGCGAGGCCATACATGGGGAAAATGGTCTACAGCCACTAGAAAAGGATTGGCTCAGACAGTGCACAAACCGCATTCCGATTATGGCACACAAATTTCAAATGGCACAGTATAGCACGTAAACAAATCCCTTATGAAAAACTTAATCAAACCCCTGGTTGTACTCGCCATGATGAGCATTACCATTCCTGCCATGTCCAATATCAACCCCTCGGTAACCATACCGAACGAGGCTCAAAACCAGGCCGAAGCCGCCCGCCTGACCAATCGACTGCATGAGATTCAGGCTATGGACATCAAAAACATGACGGCTCCACAAAAGCGAGCCTTACGAAAAGAAGTGAAAGCCATAAAGAAAGTGCAGGCAACGAAAGCTAACGGCGGTGTCTTCCTCTCGGTTGGGGCCATCATTGTCATCATCCTCTTGTTGATTCTGCTTCTGTAAGCATTCATCGTATAAAAAACCCCAACGACAAACCATGAACAAGTTACTGATCACTATTACCATACTCACCAGCTTCCTCAGCAGTCAGGCGCTTCAGGCGCAGGATATGGACTATGACTACAAGACCGCATTGGGCGTAAAAGTGTGGGGCGACGGCGCAGGCATCTCCATCAAACATTTTGTCAGGACGAATCGCGCATTGGAAGGCATTGCCTACTTCTGGCGTGGCGGAGTACGTATTACGGGCCTTTATGAATTCCACTTTGACTTCAAAGGAGCCCCCGGCCTGAAATGGTACGTAGGTCCTGGCGTCCATGTTGGGTTTTACAACAATGACAACGCCAACAAATACGGATACTACAATAACGGCGATTCAGGATCCTTTATCGGGATCGACGGTGTACTTGGACTCGATTACAAGTTCAATGGCGCACCCATCAACCTCTCTCTCGACTGGCAGCCCTCATTCGAATTTGGCGCCAACCGGGGACTCTACAACGGCTGGGGAGGCCTGGGGATACGATATACCTTCTGATGTACGCATTGCTGATCACTTAGCAACGTAGGAATACAGTCATGAAGAAGCGGACGAACCGCACAGTTACGGTGCTTTCCATCATGGCGGTTGTAGCACTCTTGTTTGTAGGAGGTCGATTTTTCCTCTTCCAACAAATAAAGAAGTCAATAACCGACCAGATGGAGCACGTGGGTGCCTCCGGACTCACCTTCCGTTATACATCCATCGACGTTAACTCCTGGAAGGGAACCATCCACATCCACGGCATTCACTCCATCATCAAACGGCCTGACTCACTTTGCCATTCCAGGGCATTCATACCTGATATTTTCGTCCAGGGAATCCGGCTGTTGCCCATCATCACACGAAGGCATCTGGTGATCGACTCCATCCTGTTCATTCGCCCACAGATACACTATGCAAAATCAGACACGCTCAAAACCGGCAAACCCAGTGATGACGGCGGTTTTCTGAGCGGACTGGAAGTGAAGGGCATACGCATCGACTCGGGCGCCTTCGACCTCATCAGCCCTACGTGTGTGCTAGTGATGTCATCCGCTGCACATCTGACGTTTGGCCAGGCGAAAGTCTGGAATCTGAATAGTGATTCCCTAAAATGGGATTTAGGAACGGCACTGGCACGTTCAACCCAAATCAACCTGCCGGCTGAATTCTATGCGTGTCGCTTGCAAAGGTTAGCATACGCAAAATCAGATAAGTCGCTTCAAATTGATTCACTGACCATGGATCCCTCCCTCGGGCGGTTGGAATTCGCTCAAAAAACCGGACATCAAGTCGATCAAATCTCGAGTCACATCCCCAGCATCCTGATGTCGGGCTTCACGATCGGTGAATCCATTCATCCTTCCGTAAAGGTGAGTCGTGTTGCACTCCACTTCACAATGAATGTCTACCGTGACAAACGATTCCCCATGGCACCACGAAATCGATCGAGGCTCCCGGCCGAATTCATGCAATCGGTGCCCTTTTCGTTAACGGTTGATTCACTCATCATGGCCACCAGCGCGGTGACGTACGAGGAACTTACCGAAACAAGTGGGACACCAGGTATGATCACGTTCCAGAAACTCGCCGGAAGCATTCATAACATTTCAACAGACTCGACGGGCGAAACCACCATGCGGATCACTTCCCGATTCATGGGTGCCGGTAATCTGAAAGCTACATTCACGTTCCCATTGCGCAAGGGCCTACCCTACACCGTGCAGACCACGCTTTCCGACTTCCCCATGACGGCCGCCAACAGTATGCTTGTCCCCGTTGCCAACCTTCAGATTATGTCCGGTCAATTGCAGGCCCTCCAGGCTCAATTTAGATATGACGATGTTCGCGCAAACGGCAACCTGGATCTACGATATACCAATTTGAACGTCACCAGCCTGAGCAAGGACAAGGATAAATCAAAGAACAAACTACTCACCATCGTCATGAATACCATGATCCAGAATAATATGGACTTAAGTGACCAGAAGGCTAAAAGGTCCGGGACGATTCAGTGGGACCGGGATCAACAAGCCAGCATACTCAACTACTGGTGGAAGTCGATTCTGTCCGGCATACGATCCGTGTATAGCCTGGACAAGATATTGAAAATCTAAAGCGGTGATTGTCTGAGTGCCAGCGTGCATCATGCATAAAAAAAGCCACGACTACAGTAGTCGTGGCTATTTGATGATGAGGACTGAGCTTATGCCAAATCCTTCTCGAGTGCCTGAATCCTTATCAAGGCGCCTTCATTGCCCAGCGAATAGGCCAGACGATACAGCTCGAGAGCCTCACGTTTGGTTTCCTTCTTCTTGCGGGGAGCAAACTTGGTGCGCTTGGCAGCTTCCTCCAGTGCCGCAGCCTGGGCATAGTACAAATTGCCAACCTTATCCTTGTTCGCCGTGTTGATATCCTCCATCAGACCTTCCAATGACGCAACATCGGCAGTTCTCAGCTTGATGACTTCGTCTTTCGCCGAGATGAGTGAGTCTTTCTTCAATTCACTGGCGATCAGTGCATTGTTCTTGTCACGCAGTTCCACAACAGTCAGTTGGAGCTCAACGATCTCCTTAGAGCGGGCTTCAAGATCAGTCTTGAGTCTGCGGATCGCTGCTGAATTACCACTTTTTGCCTTACCGAGTTCAGTTTCCAAGGCAGTGAGTTTTGCCTGAGAAGTCTTGATGTGCGTGTTGATCTCTTTCAGGCGGCTGATGTAGTTTGCATAAGAGATTCCTTCCACGATATCCGCGCGCAGCATGTGGCGGCTGGCGTCGATGGAGTCCAGCAGAACACCTACTTCGTTCAGAGCCACTTCCGTCTTGCGGCTCTCTACGAGCACGTACGTCAGTGAGTCATTACTTGATTTGAGGCGTGCAATCTCCTTGTCGCCGCAGCTGAAGAAGACGCTCGCAACGCCGAGGGCCAGAATGTAAATTTTCATAATGTATTTGGTTGTTAAAAGGTGATTTTCTTGATTTCCGTGACCGAGTCGAGAATCTCTTCCTTGGTCTTTCCCAGTTTCACCTGGAGGCGTCCAAAAAGCTCATCTTCTGCTCCTTCTACATAGGTAAGATCGTCGTCGGTCAGTGTTGCGTACTTCTTTTTCAGCTTCCCTTTCAGGATGTTCCAGTTTCCAGACAGTTCCGTGGTATTCATAAATACTGCGTTTAGTTACGGATGATCATGTAAATACAATGCCATCAGCGTGATGCGCTGTAGCATGTCCTAAGACCCCATGATGGCAATCGTGTAGAAAACTTTCCCCAAAAAAAAACCCGGCCATGACGGCCAGGTTTCCTCTAGCGAATAAGACACGCTAATTCTTCTTGAGCGTGTAGTACAAGCCGATGTTAAACACGGAGCCGCCATTGCCCTGGCTGAAAGAACTGGCCCCGATGGTATTTACCCCAAAATCAAAACTTGTGTTACTTCCAGCATCATTGCCATCCACCTTAGTGCTGGTACTCTGATATCCGAACAGTCCGTACTGACCAACTGCTGTAAATCGATCTGAAAGTGCATAGGCGATACCAACACCTAACCGTACACCGAAGCCTGATTGTACGGATTCAAAAGTAGCCGGAAGGACTTGCTTAGTTGTTCCCGACGTAATGTTGAAATAGAATCCCGCAAACGTAGCAAAGTTGTCAGTGATTTTGAAGAATTTCCTTGTGTAAATGGTTGGGCTAAAACTGGTTGTACTTTCAACATCAGAATAATCGTTCTTACGCGACGTACCACTTAGACCAAGGTAAAGGCCCACCTGAATTTCATCGTTGAGGAAAGTGCCCACCTCCGGACCGAATGCCCAGCTTGTGTCAGTCCATTTAAAGCCACTTGGCGATTGATCCGTTGAGGTGCCGTACCCGCCGACGCCGCCAATATACCAATTGCCGGCTTGCGCGGCCGCGCAAAGAGATGATGCAATGAGCATCGAAAGAAGCAGTACTCTTTTCATATACAATGGTTTTTGTTTTGTGAATAATCCGAGAACCAGAACAAAAATAGTAAACCCTCTTGCGATAAACGCAGTGGTCGACGAAAGTGTAGTGCAACCGACAGACGACGTCTGCTAAGCAAATAGTACCTTTTCGCAGCATTTTCAATCCATTCCCATGTCCGGTTATCCGTACAACCTGCTATTCCACCTTGCCCATCACACCCTGCATCATCACATTCGTGAAAGGCTGCTGTGCCAGAAACCACGTCGATAGCTTATACCATGCTCACCCCCATCACGAAAGAGACACGCATCATCTACCTCTTCACACTAACATTGATTGCTGTGCTGATCGGTTCGATGCAATTTGTTACCGTCTCGATCACCACTGCTGCACAGGGTATCATAAGGCCCGCAGCGGAAGTAACGGTGATCCGGAGCCCTGTGGGCGGAAGAGTCATCGAATCCTACGCGGTAGAAAATGCGCACATCCGCAAAGGCTCGCTCCTCTATCGTATCGACACAGAACAGCTGCGCGAGCAAGTGGCCGCCCTTCGGTCAAAGCTCTTGCTCGAAGCAACTGCACAAGCTGACGTCACGCTTGCGCTGTCAGCTTCCGCGGACCACCCACCCCTCACCACTCCATCCTTTCAAACGCCGCTTTACAGCCAATCCTACAGAACGTTTTACCAGAACTATGCCGAAGCCACAACGGCCTGTCAGAAAACACTGACAGAATTCAACAGGCAGAAGAAACTCTTTGAAGCACGCGTCATCGCCGCCTCTGAATACGAAAGCTACCAGTTCGAATGGGAAAAATCGAAGAACCGCCGCAAACAGGTGGTAGAGACACACCGCAACCAATGGGAACTGGAGCGTCAAAAAATCGAAGCCAACATCAACGACTGGAACGCTCAACTTGTCGCCCTGGAGCTGGAGCAGGCCACGCACACCATTGTTGCACCACTTTCCGGCACTTTGCAACAGCGCACACCGCTCCTTCCCGGCACATTTGTGTATGCCAATCAGGAACTGGCTCAGATCGCACCGGATACCAACATCGTGGTAGTGGCCTATGTCCGCCCCGATGACATCGCTGCCCTCGAACCCGGAACGCCTGTGCGTCTTCAGGTTGACGCCTTTCATCACCACCAATGGGGAATGGCACAAGGCCGCGTAACGGAGATCTCTGAAGACAGCAAGAACATCAACAACAGCTGGGTGTATGAGGTGCGGTGTGCCATCGAAAGTGATTTCCTCCGCCATTCCAGCGGACGACATGGCTACCTCAGAAAAGGCATGACCCTACGCGCCCACTTCCCGAAATACCATCAGACGGTATGGCAACTCATCTATCAAAAAACGGATGACCGGCTGAATCCATACTCCTATCAGCGATAGTCCTCCATGCACCGCACCAACATCAAACAGCGCGATGTGACCGACTGCGGAGCTGCCTGCCTCGCATCGGTGGCTGCCCACCATCGGCTCGAAATCCCGGTAGCGCGCATCCGGCAACTGTCGTCCACCGACAAACGTGGAACGAATGTGCTCGGTCTCGTGCAGGCGGCAACCAAATTGGGTTTTGATGCAAAAGGAGTTCGCGGACCGCTGGATAGCCTTCAGCATATTCCACTCCCTGCCATCGCACATATTGTTGTTCGGGACGTGCTCCATCACTTTGTTGTGATCTATAAGGTAACTGCCGAATCCATCACCGTAATGGACCCAGCTACCGGAAGGCGCGAGGTGCACACACGCGAAGCCTTTGCGACCATGTGGACCGGCGTGCTCGTCCTCATCGCTCCCAACGAGACCTTCAAGCCGGGCAACCTGAAGCGATCCCTGCCCCAGACACTGTGGCAACTCATCCTGCCTCACCGCTTCCTCGTCCTGCAGGCACTCTTTGGCGCGCTGGTCTACACCGTCATCGGGCTGTCAACCTCCATCTACGTCCAGATGATTGTTGATTATGTCTTCATTCACCAGAACAAGAACCTCCTCAACCTGATGAGCATCCTGATGCTGGTGCTGCTGGCGGTGCAGCTGTTCATCCACATCACCAAGAGCTTGCTCACCCTACACACCGGCCAAAGCATCGATCGAAAACTCATTTTAGGATACTATCAACATCTTCTAAAACTCCCACAGGCGTTCTTCGACACCATGCGCACCGGGGAAATCATCTCCCGCATCAACGATGCCGTCAAGATCCGCGTGTTCATCAATGAGGCCATGCTCAACCTCAGCGTCAATCTCCTCGTCGTGATCCTCTCCTTCTCGCTGATGTTTATCTACAACATGAAGCTGAGTCTCCTCATGCTGGTGTCCATTCCTTTGTACGCCCTGGTCTACCTGATCACCTCTCGGCTCAACCGACAGGTCGAACGCAAGGTCATGGAACAATCGGCCGACCTGGAGTCACGGCTGGTGGAGTCCATCCAATCCATCCGAACCATCAAGAGCTTCGGATTGGAGGGCACCACCCATGTCAACACCGCCATCACGTTTGACAGGCTGCTTACGACACTCTATCGATCGGGTACCAACAGCATTTTTACATCCGGTTCTTCCGACCTGCTGTCGCGATTGTTCACCATACTTCTCTTTTGGGTCGGATCATCCTACGTACTCACCCAGGAACTTACACCCGGCGAACTGTTGTCATTCTACGCCCTGATCGGCTACTTCACCGGACCGGTCACCAGTCTCATTGGGATGAACAAGATTTTCCAGAACGCCATGATAGCGGCCGACAGGCTGTTTGAGATCATGGACCTGGAGCAAGAACCCCATGCTCGAGGTGTAGCTCCGGAAGGACCATTGACGGGAGACATCCAATTCAAAAACGTATCGTTCAGCTATGGCTCCGGTCCCGCGGTATTCACAAATCTGGAACTAGCCATTCCAGCCGGAAAGATTACAGCTTTCGTTGGAGAGAGTGGCTCCGGCAAATCAACCCTGATGGCATTGCTTCAAAATCTATATAAACCTGCTTCCGGCTCAATTACCTTGGGCGACTACGCCATTGCACAACTCGAACAGGCAGCGCTACGACGCTATGTGGGTGTTGTGCCACAGACCATCGATCTCTTTGCCGGAAATGTGATCGAAAACATCTGCGTTGGTGACGATGAACCAGACATGAAGCGCGTCATCCAGCTCTGCGCCGCCCTTGGTATCCTTGACTTCATCGAAAAACTCCCCAACGGCTTCAACACCTACCTCGGCGAAAATGGCGCTACACTCTCTGGCGGACAGAAGCAACGGCTGGCCATTGCACGTGCCTTGTATCGCGAACCGGAAATTCTCATCCTGGACGAGGCCACCTCCTCGCTTGACCCGGTTGCGGAGCAATGCATTCAGAATGTCATTCGCGACTACCGTCAGAAGGGCAAGACCATCATCCTCATCGCCCACCGTCTCAGCAGCGTGCGGGAAGCCGACAAGATCATTGTCCTCGACCACGGAAAGGTAGCTGAGGAAGGGGCGCATGAAGAACTGCTACGTCGGAAGGGGAAGTATCATCAACTCTATGATAGGGTTGAAGGTCGAATGTCGAAGGTTTAAGGTCGGCCCACCTTTCGACTTTCAACCTTTAACTTTCAACTTTCGTCCCTTCGAAATTCGACTTTCAACCCTTTCTCCAAATTTCCTACCTTCGGATACACCAAAACATCTGCGCCATGCTACGGACCCTAAAAAAATCCTGTTTAGGAATGTTTGTAGTCCTGCTACTTGCCAACTACACAGTCAGTGCCCAGTCCAAGTCCAAGAGAGAAAAGATCATGGGCGACGCCAAAGATGCCAAGGCTGAATTTCTCAAGACGGACCCGAAGATGGCGGGCCTATTCAGCAAAGCCTACGGCTACGTGATTTTACCCAACGTCGGTAAGGGCGGCATCGGCATCGGTGGTGCTTCGGGCAATGGTGTTGCCTATGAGCGTGGCAAGATGTGCGGCATGGCCAACATGACGCAGGTGAGCATCGGGTTGCAGCTGGGTGGCCAGGCCTACCGCGAGGTAATCTTCTTCGAAGCCAGGAAAGACCTCGATCGTTTTAAAGAAAACCGGGTCGAACTCTCCGCCCAGGTCTCCGCCGTAGCCGCCACCGCCGGCGCCTCCGCCAATGCCAAATATGTTGACGGGGTCATGGTATTCACAATGCAAAAGGGAGGACTTATGTATGAGGCTTCTGTGGGAGGACAGAAGTTCAAGTTCGAGAAATAAGTGTCAACGTGTTTGCGTGTTAACATGTTTGGGTGTCAACGTGTTTGTGTGTTTGCGTTGCCCCCTACTTCAACATTGCAACTCCTTTCTCCTGACTCCTCTCTCCTAACTCCTGACTCCTAACTCCTGACTCCTGACTCCTAACTCCTAATTCCTCCGAATAATCTTCACCACCTCCGTCTCATTCTGCCCCGTCGCCCATGCCGTTGTAATCTGGGTGTAGGTGCTATCGCCGATTTCGACGATCTCTACTTCAAGCTTCAGGTCGCCGTCCATGTCGAGGTTGTTGTCGTTGCGGATTACCTTGAAGGGTACGAGGCGGAAGGAGCAGTCGTCGAGCCACTCGGTGAGGTACTCCACCACAATGCCCATTTGTTCATTCTCCTCACGCTGTACACCGTGTGACCGAGTGATGATCGAAGTACCGTTCACTTTATCCTCGATCTTAAACTTGCCCTCCTTAAGCTTTCCACAGGCGGGGAGTTGTTGAGCGACACAAAACGTTGTCCCGACCAGGCAGAGCAACATGGAGAACATGAGTCTGTGTAACCATCTTTGACCACCTTTTGCCGTTTGCATCTGTTTCCCGATTAAAGTGACCTTCAAGTTAAGAAATCGGGCAGAAATAAAGGTCACATGCCCATTTGTGGTCTGCGGTACAGGTTTTGCGTATTTTTATACCATACCACTATGCATCGCCTCGTTTTCATTGCACTTCTGATTATCGCGTTCGCGAGTGTCTCGTGCGTCACGGATCCCAAGCCGGCCGAGCGCACCTACCGCATGGGCTTCGGCAACTCCGCACCGCGGTACGACGACATCAATCTCGTCATCCAGACACTCAACATCTGGACCCTCCGAGCCGACGCTGCGATTGTCAACACGGAAGTGCCCTGGAAAGAACTTTACGACGGCATGAACCCTGTTACTTACGTAGTTAACAACTACGTGGGTCTCGTCGACTTCTATCGCAGCAAGAACCTGAAGCTCTGGGTATATATCGATCCTGCCAACGGCCTCGACCGCGCCGCCGATGCACTGGCGTTGCAGGCGCTGGGAAAAAGTATTGCCGAGCCAGAAGTGCAGGCGAAGTACAGGAGATTCGTCGTTGTCATGGACAGCATCCTCAACCCCGATCACCTTGGCCTTGCGCTGGAAACCAATCTCATCCGCGCAGCCTCACCGCCGGCCATCTACACGGGCGTGAAAAAAGCCGTCAACGATGTCGCCGCGGAGCTCACCGCTCTCAATCGTCCGGCACCCCTGAGCATTAGCGTACAAGTGGATGTGGCCTGGGGTAATCCGGGTGCCGGCGGATTCGTCGGTATCAGTCAGGACTTTGCTGATTTCCCTTTCATCGAAGAGCTGGGCTTTTCCTCCTACCCGTACTTTGGCATTGATGATCCAGAGGAATTGCCCATAAACTATTACTCCAAATTGATCGAAGGAAAGTCACTGCCGGTCTTTGTCTCCGAAGGTGGCTGGTCCTCGGGCTCGGTAAGCACCCCAACAGCATCGTTCACCAGCTCACCGGAGATTCAGGCGCAATACGTCCGCCGTCACAAACTCTTGCTGGATAACGTGAAGGCCACCGCCTGTTTTCAACTACCCTTCACCGATATCGACATTGCCAGCGTGCCGCCACCGGTACCGGATAATCTTGGCTTCTTCATCTACATCGGCATGGTGGATGTCAATTTGCAGCCGAAGCCCGCGTTGACGGCGTGGGATGAACTTTTCAAAATACCACTGAAGGCCGGCAACTAGTGGATCGAGGCGTTACTTCAACTTCAATGATGCCTTGATGATTGATTTTAGAACATTCAAGTCAATCTCATCCAAAGCATTGATGTAAAGGCAACCCACACCTGTCTTATGCTTGCCCAACTTACTCAGGGCAGCGGCATGCTCCTTAATGCCCCCGGTGAGATACAACGACAGATTTGCTTTGCGGGGTGAAAACCCGATTCGAAGCCACTCCACCTCCCTGCCTGTGTTTGGGCTCTTGTAAATTCTTTTCCCAAAACCAATGAGTGAACTGCTCCACAATACAGGTTCTTCCCCGCTTGCCTTCTTCATTATTTCCAGGAGCACGAAACTGTCCTTGCGTTTTTGCTCCTCCTTCACGTTGTTGATAAAGTCTTCCACGCTTGCCTTCGTGGGCTTTGTTTTTATTTCAACACGTTTAGATTTCTTTTCAGCCATTTTGAATTCTTCTGCAAACGAAGATAGCAAATACCATTTTAACGAATTCCACTTTCCGAGAGCCCCAGCCTCAAAACCCAAAGTAGTGTTGGCATGGCGAGTAAGGTCCACTCATGATTCACAAACAATTTCCTTCCTCCCAGCTGGACTTTCTCTTGTGATCTCCTTGTGCTTGTTAATCCACTTTCCCTTTGAATGTTGCGTATATAGCCATTGCGTGACCGTGGCCTAATTCAAATTCTTCTTTGAGCCAATTCGTAATCTCAGCTGCTTTAGTTTTAGGATTCAGTTTTCCATTAATGATGAATTTCTTTTTCTCCGCCATTTTCCTAAAGTCAGCAGGTGTCTTTCCAGTTTTGGCTTTGATGTTGTCAATGTATGCTTGAAACGACATAATATTCAATTTTTGTTAACGTTCAATTTATGATATGGGCTAATGAGGACTTGCCAAATCCAAAGGTGGGCCTGCTGCCAACTTCGCTCGAAGGTACAAAGTGGGCCAAATAAAATCGATAGTCAGGTGCCATCTGCCACAAAAGTTAATACTACCACGGGCCATTCTGTTTAACCTGATAAAACCGTTTGCCATCAAACCGATAAAGTCCTTGCCCCGAACCCCACCACATATTCCCCGCCTTATCCTGATACATACTTTGAACACAACAGTTCAATCCGTTGGCCGATGTAAACACGGTAAAGGCTTTTGGATTGGGTAAGGGAACGGAAGGGTCAAATCGCGTCGTACTGCCCCGGGCGGTAACCCAAATGATACCTGACTGCTCGATGTATAAGCCCCAAAATTCAGTACCGCCCAATCCGTCTTTGGGCGTGTATTCGGTAAACGTCTTGCCGTCATACTTGCAAATACCATTCTTCATGGTGAACCACATATTCCCAGCCTTATCCTGTGCGATACCTCCCGCATAGTTTTCTCCCAAACCCTCCTTCACGGAAATATTGATAATTGCTTTCCCATCATAGCGATAAACACCTTTGCTGGAGGAAGCAAACCAGATGTTTCCATTGCTATCTTCCATGATGTCAGCAACATTGATCGGAGGAAGCTGTTCCAACAACGAAAAACTCTGGCCACCCCGGGCATCCACATAAGGGTCATACCGAAAGACACCGCGATGTGTGCCCACCCAAACAGTACCCGATCGGTCAACGAGGATACTTCTTCGGCTTATTTCGACAGGGTCCAAGCCATCCTTCTGACCATAATTTCTAAACGTCCTTCCGTCATATTTATAGACACCCTGGTCAGTACCAAACCAGAGATTACCCAGCTTATCTTCATGAATAGCAAAAACAGAACTGCTATAAAAACCATCAGGCTTGGAGAAGTACGTTAGCGATTTCACATCATACCTCACCACACCATCGCCGATGGTGCCGAACCACAAGTTTCCTTTAGAATCCTGAAAAATACTTCGGATATACTGACTGACTAAGGTCGTGTCAAAGTCGGGAGCCAAAGCAGCGGGTTTAACGCGTCTTACAACTACGGGAGCAAATTTGGAGGTATTGCTTTTACTGGTGCTTGCCTTTTCCTGTCCGATGCAGGAAGTAACTAGTGTCAGGAAGCCAAGAAGGAACACTGTTAGGTTCAACGACATAGATAATGAAGTCTACGGGTTTAACGCTCGTGTATTTGGCGTTGCTGGCCAGCTGTCTGTTGCGTTGAAACGAAGGTAAATAATTAATTCAAGAGCAACGCTCATGAGGGCGGATACACCGTGTTGACCAAGAACAGCCTACTTTCCCGTCACTTTGATCAGTGTTCCACTGGACAGGGTTTCCTTAAGGTCCATTCCATTCAGGATCGCCAGTTCCTCAAATCTCTCGGCCGGCATATTGAAATGACGGAAAGCGCCCTCCAATGTCATCGCCTGAGGTAATGTTTTGATGCGCACAAGATCCGGCTTTCGATTCAGCTTCTCTGCATCTTTCAGCTCCTGGAAGTTCCGCATGGTCGAAAGGAAAGTGGACTGAAAGGTTGAGAACTTCGATAGTTCAGAGACACCCAGGAACGTATAGATGTTACCGTTGAACTGAATCAGTGTTAAGAGCACCCTGATTGTGCCACCCTCCTGCTTTTGATCAGCAACTACAAGTAAGGCGGGCATATTGTTGATGGTTTCTTTCTTTGATTCAACCTGAGAGAGATTGTATTGCTTTAAATTACCGTTGGCTGCTTCTTCCAATGAGGCACCTTTGGAAAGGGTAAAAATCATCAACGCGTCGCCGGTTTTCGGAGCCATTTGAACCTGTTGCGGGGAATTTTGCAGCATCCATGCCGCGGGCACCTGAAAGAGAAACTTCAATTGGGGATGATAGAAAACACCATTCTCGGTGAATCCCTGCCGGGGATCTTCGCCCAGGATCATACCATCGATTCTTTTCAAATAGCCTTCGCGGTTAACCTGCGGGTTTTTCAGTTTCAATTTACTTTTCCACTCTATAGCGTTCTTAGCTACCGTTGCGTGGCGCTCTGCAGGAGATGGATGCGTTGACAAGAAGTTGGGCATCTCCCCTCCGCCTCCTGCGGCTTGCTGACGCTCCAGGGTAGTGAAAAAGCCAGCCATCTCGGAAGCATCGTAGCCGATGCGTGAAGAATATTCCACACCCAACCCATCGGACTGCCGCTCGTCGTCACGGCCGAATTTCATGAGTGCAAGCTGCACTCCCTGTGAAAGCGGGTCCATAAATTCAGCGAGTTGCGGCACCACGACCATCCCCGCAATCATCCCGAGCTGCCCCAGCATGGCATTTCGCTGTTGGATCACCGAATGCCGGGCAGTGACATGACCCAGTTCATGACCAAGGACCCCCGCAAATTCAGCTTCGTTGTTGAAGTGGGCCATGATTCCCCGAGTAAAATATACATAGCCACCGGGGAGAGCAAAGGCATTAACTACAGGCGAATCAACGATTTTGAATTCATACGCAAGCTTAGGGCGATGGGAGACCGCGGCCATCTCCAGCCCCTTTTTAGTGATAAACTCCTGAAGGGCCGGGTTGCTGTACAACCCGTACTGCGCCACCACCTGCGGATCCGCCTCCTTCCCCATGGCAATCTCTTGTTCCGTCGACATGAGAACGACCTGCTTCTTGCCGGTAACCGGATTAACCGCGCACGCCGAGAGCAGGATGAGGCCGATGGCAATCCCAAAAATCCCTTTTGATACTTTTCTGTTCATATACCCTCCCACCACAGCAAAAAGAAGGCCACCGGGCTGGAGGAGGTCATGAACTGAAAATGTCTAATTTAATGCTGTCTAAAAAGGGGGAGCTTACATGAGGGCTTGTTAAAGCCGCCGGCACAAGGCTGACAAGCCCGACCAGCTGCGCAAGTCCAACGAACCGTTACTGCGTTTGAAATCTACTCTTCAATTTACTGCGAACACCCGCAATTGCAAATAGCTTGTGTTGGCTGCCGTTGCATCATCAATCTTCCAATTTGTAGGCCTGACTTGTGTCAGTATCCAATTTGTGTCGTGTAGCTGGAAACGTTTTGTGTCAAACACTCGAATCTCTTCCCCACTGATCATAATCCAACAGCTATAAACATTACTAACCACAAATGCATTTTGCGACTTACTGGTTAGGAATCGGTCTAGTATTTGACCGTACTTGTGAACCATAATTGATAATTTGTCTGTCGCCAAGGAATCTTCAGTTACCAGGCCTGAATAGGGTATACTGTACACGGCTCCATCAGCGATATCAACCATTGAGATGTGATTGCTATTCGGTCTGGTGACTATAACGAATGGCGCAACTTTCCTGTCTCCAAAAGAAAAGGAATATTGAGGCTCCGAACCTTCTTTGTTGAAGGTAATGTTAATACTAGGCACAACGATGAGTTTTTCATCCTTAGATAATTCTGAATAAATAGACCTATAGAATTTGTAGGTCTTCTTTCTGGTCCTTCTTTCGATAGTCTTGAATTCATCAGACTTAGTAAGCTTAGCAAGTTGCAAGTCTTG
>CAYMPU010000110.1:0-23734 GCA_964392375.1 uncultured Ohtaekwangia sp.
GCAGGTGTGGCAAGCCTGACCAGTTTGTCTGAACTGTGATTTTCGAATGATTTTACTGATTCCGATGATTGACTCTCATTTTCGGCTGTTGCGGTAACTACCACTTAGGGAGCTATGCATGACTTTTATGGTTTGAATACCGCTCCAATCACATCATCATTTAAATCACGTGCGAATCACAGTTCAGACATCACACGAGCCGGAAGGGATGAACTCCCCCCGATAGTCCGGACATTCCTACCATCGTTCCGCCAGGTGGGAGCGTTCGTCCGGACTTGCCTCCCGCATAGTCTGCCCAAATTAGCCGAGGAGGCGTTAGTCAGGCGGGCAGTCCAGACAACCACCCCTGAAGTTGGTTTGTACGAACGGTTATTCAGACCTATTAACAAGTTACCAAGCCTCTAATAAGCTTTTGCAAGCCCTTAGCAAGCATTTGCAAGCCTTTAGCAATCATTAGCAAGCCTTTAGCAAGCCTTAGCAAGCCTGGCAATCATTAGCGAGCCCAGGCAAACTTTACCAAGCTACAGTGTTGGTCCGGGCATTCGTTTTGTCCATTCGAAGCGACCCCCATCACACCATCACTCAACCCAGGCACCCAGGAATAAGCCCGCGGCTCGGCTGGGGCTAGCCTTTCACTGTTTACTGTTTACCGGCTACACTCACCATGTGGAGTTTCCCTATAGCAAACTGGTAAACAGCCTGATTCACACTCTCGATATCCTTCGACACAATGTGAGAACCCAACACATGGCCTCCCGCACCAGGTATTGGAATGGCTACCTTTAATGAATCCGGTGTACCCAATTTTTCATGCATCTCAAGAATGGCGCTGACCTTTACCGTGGGATCCTGCTCCTGCTCATTCTTGAAGTAATAGAGATTCAGCGTCGGGCACTTCACCTTTGAAAATGTCTCTGAAGTCATGCGGTCTTCCACCAACTCCTGCAGCTGTGTTGCAGATTCAAGACGGTATTCATTATTCCAGTACTTGTCCTTTTCAGCATCGGGCGGAGAGACACTGCTCTTGCCACCCATTACCATACGGGCGATTTGAAGTCCCCAGGGTTTATTCAACAGCCATGCATTGGGATTATTGATGGCAATGTTGGGCGACATATTGATGAGCGCGAATATGTCCTCGGGGTAAAAAGAGGCGAGCACGAGCGCCATGGTACCTCCAGTAGACGTGCTCATCACAATCACCTTATCACCAAGTACTTTCCCGATGGCCAGCGCCTCGCGGCTGCTCTTCCACCAGCGCTCAGCGTTGAAATAGAGAAGCTGGTCCGTTGTGTCAATACCATGATCCGCCATCCGTGCGAGAAACAAGTTGGCGCCGAACGTCTTTGCAAACTGTTCATGCACAGGGTCGCCTTCTTCCTGACTGGCTGAAAATCCATGGATATACACCACGCTATACTCCGTACGCCTCCGCGAAGAATCAGCCCACACAATCCGGGCCTCATTGTCGGGTTTCAACTTGTGCTGTGCTTCATTGGACGCCACATATTTTTCCAGTTGATCCGGGTCTGATGGGACCGATATCGGCTTCCGATCCCAGTAGGGCATATCAGGCTCAGGACCCAACGCGTAAATTCCAATGACCAGCAGGATCGGGAAGGTGATGAAGACTAACCGCTTTGACATAACTAGGAGGTTTTAATAAAGGTAATGAATGGTTGCCAGTTGCGGGAGAATAGTAAACAGTAAACGGTAATCAGTAAACAGTAAACGGTGGCGGCTCGCCCCGGAACAAGCCCTGGATGACAGGCATGGTTGCGAGAGGGGAAAAGGAAAAGCCGCCCTCGTACAGGCGGCTTTTCACATCAAAAAACCTTCGACCGGGAGCAGGAAAAAATCACCTCCAGGCGTCGAAGCCCTCCCGCACCAGCGGAGCTGGTAAGTGGGGCAAGCAACGCATGGGATGGTCACTGCCAAATTTCCCCCAGTCAAAAAGAAGGCAAACCGGCGCCGGCAAAAAATATTTGCTGCCAACAACCACTACGAATGGAGCAAACGACCAGACGCGCCGGATATGCCATGTCTTTAAATTCGCTGAATGGCTATGCGGTGAACAAAAGATGCCAACCACGAACATCTCAAGATCCACCAACAACCCTGGCATGAAGCCGAGGTAAGCCAAACAACCCCGGAACAAGTCCGGGGCAAGCTGAACAACGACCCTAGTCAACATTATCGTGCAGGAACTTGTTGTTGCCCAACAATGAATTGTCATCGTTGAGGTTGTACTTCGAAATGAAGCGCTCCGACGAATGCGGCGCGTTCTCCATTTTCACACCCCTGCGTAGGTAAGCCGGCAGCGTCCACTTCTCATTGAACTCTTCCTTGCTCATCTCCTGCTTGCGGGAAGCCTTCAACTTCTCGCGGCGCTCTTTCGCTTGCTGCTCCAGGCGCTCCTTTGTTTTGCGTACATCCATCATTCCTTCTTCGTTTATTACCTGGTCGGCGGCGATCTCTTTACCGACCTCAAATTCATCCTGATCGTCTTTGAAGCGGGAGATATCATCGTCTTCATCGTCCTCCTCTTCACGGTGCTCCACCTTCCGGGCGACAACATCCTCCTGGTCGAAGAGGCTTAGCGTATAGTGTCGCTCTTCCAGCGGAGTTTCCTCTTTACGTGAAGGTTTCTTCACCGCAGGCTTCTCTTCTTCCCGCTTCACCGCCGGCCCTTCTGCTTTCGCTGCCGGGAGTTCCTCGGACTCTTCAGGAGCCTCCTGCATATCCCACTGCATGTGCACGGGCATAGGGTTGGCCATCACCGGCACCAGCTCCTTCTCGGGTTCCGGATCAGAATCCACTTCAGGAACTGAGTCGCTCGTCTCCTGAAAATCCATAGCGGGTTTGTCCAGCACGGTCTCGGAATACGAAGTCTCTTCGGTAATCTTCAGCTCGATTTCATAATTGCGGTCGTTGAGGGTCTGGTCTGTCCACTCCTCTACAAACGACTGACTCTTCTCCAGGTCGAGAACTTTTTTCTCCTCGAGACGCTTTGCTGTGGCTCTGCCCTCGGGGGCAAATCCCGTAGCTATTACGGTCACGCGGATGGAATTGCCCAGATCAGGATCAACGCCGTGGCCGAAGATCACTTCGCACTCGTCGCCAGCCTGCTCCTGAATGTATTCGGTGATGGTGCTCAACTCGTCCATCTGCAACTCAGCCTCTTCACCGGAGATGATCGACAGCAAAATGCGCTTAGCGCCCATGATGTCACAATTGTCGAGGAGCGGTGATGCCAGCGCTTGCTGCGCGGCACGAAGGGCTCTGTCTTCTCCACTGGTCTCAGCGGATCCCATAACAGCAGCGCCTGCATTCAGCATGACGGTGCGCACATCCTGGAAATCCACGTTCACATATCCTGCGAGTGTGATGATCTCTGCGATGCCTTTCGCCGCCGTAGTCAGTACACCATCCGCCTGACCGAAGGCCTGGCTGATCGAGAGGTTACCAAACATCTGACGGAGCTGGTCGTTGAGGATAGCGAGGACCGTATCGCAGCCAGCGCGCATGCCGTCGAGTCCGGCCTGTGCCTGCGCAATCTTCTTGCGTCCTTCAAACCCAAAGGGCATGGTCACAATACCCACCGTTAGGATGTCCATCTCTTTGGCAATTTTAGCGATCACCGGCGCAGCGCCTGTTCCGGTTCCACCACCCATGCCGGCGGTGATGAAAACCATTTTGGTGTCGGCGAGCACTTCGCGGATCTGCTCACGACTCTCCATGGCCGCCGCACGTCCTACTTCAGGATTGGCGCCGCAGCCGAGACCTTCCGTGAGGTTGGTGCCGATTTGCAGCTTGGTGGGCACCGGGCTGCTGTTGAGGGCCTGCAGGTCGGTGTTGCAAACGATAAACTCAACATCCTTGATGCCGAGACGGTACATGTGGTTGACCGCATTGCTGCCGCCGCCACCGACGCCAATCACCTTGATGATCGACTTCGAATGCCGTGCCGGCAAGTCAAATTTGTATGCTCCGGATTGAAACATGGTATGGTTGTTTAGTGGTTAGCTGTAATCAAGTAAATCATGCGAATCATGGTCAGTATTCGTTTTTGCCGTCAAGGTCATCGATCAGGAGACCTTTCGTCTTATTGAGGATGCTGTTAAAGAAATCAGCCGTGGGCTTCGACTTTTTTACTTTTACAGTCACTTTGTTTTCCTGAGCCTCGCGGTAGCGCTCATCACGCTCGTCGAGGGAACGGAAGCCGGCGAGCACAAGGCCCACCGCAGTAGCATACATCGGACTCTTCACCGCCTCCAGCTTGCTCTTGCCAAGGTGTTCGTTGGGGTAGCCGATTCGTGTATCCATGCCCGTCATGTACTCAACGAGATGTTTGAGACTGCTCAATTGGGCACCGCCACCGGTGATGATGATTCCACCCGCCAGGCGATTTTCGAAGCCACAGCTGATGATCTCGGTATGAGCCATCTCAATGATTTCTTCCATCCGTGCCTGGATGATATTGGAAAGATTCTTTACGGAGATCTCCTTGGCCGAACGGTTGCGGATACCCGGTATGGAAACAATCTCATTCGGATTGGCTTCCTCAGCGATAGCCTTGCCAAACTTCGTTTTCAGCTGCTCGGCTTGTTTGGCCATGACCATCAGTCCAGCCTGGATATCATTGGTAAGAATATTGCCTCCAAACGGGATGACAGCCGTATGACGGATGATATTGTCATAGAAAATCGCAATGTCCGTTGTTCCGCCACCGATATCGATGATGCAGACGCCAGCTTCCTTCTCCTCGTCGCTCAACACTGCGAGGCTGGATGCCAGGGGCTCGAGGATCAGGTTGTCGATCTCGAGACCGGCGCGGCGCACACACTTATTGATGTTGTTGATAGCGCTCGTCTGGGCTGTGATGATATGGAAATCGGCTTCCAGCTTCACACCGCTCATACCAACGGGGTCTTTGATACCCTCTTCGTAGTCGACGGTATAATCCTGCGGCATGACGTGAATGATCTCGCTGCCGGGAGGAATAACGATACGATACATGTCCTCCGTCAGGCGGCTGACATCCTCGATGCTGATCTCATCGTCATTGGACGACCGCGTGATGCTGCCGTGGTGGATGGTGCTCCGGATGTGCTGTCCGGCAATACCCACGTTGACGACACCAATGTCGATGCCCGACATGTCGCTGGCCTCCTTGACGGCTTTTTCAATGGCATAGACCGTCTTGTCGATGTTGGTCACGATGCCTTTGATAACGCCCTCGGACTCAGCCTTACCCATGCCGAGGACCTCGAGTTTACCGTACTCATTCTTGCGGCCCACGATCGCACAAATTTTCGTTGTGCCGATATCGAGACCTACGACGATTTTTCCTTTTTCCATAGCTGAAAACGTTTTAATAAGTGGTTGTTTAAAAAATCTGGTTTATAGTGGTTAGTGCGCGATAATTTGTCCTTCGAAATTCAAATTGACTTTCTCGTACTTCGTCCATCCCTTTTGGGGAAGAATCTCTTTATAGAAAACCATAAGCTTCCTGAACTTCTCTTCATAATTTGCCGACGAGCCAAACTCCACCACCTGCCCCGTTACCTGCGGGTAAATGGTGATGTGTCCCTTGCTATTGATGTCCATCTGCGCAATCTGTGCCGTCCAAAAGGGATCCTCGAGGATAAACGCGATCATTTCCATCAGCGACCTGCCCTCCTCTAGCGCATTGAGGTTACCCGCCTCTACAAAAGGTTTCGTTCCCTTGCCGCTGACAATCATCACGCGGGCCGAAAACTTGTCGGATACGCCCATGACGACGCCGTCTTCAGCGATGTAGGCATCCGGTGCGTCATCCTGAATGATGCGGGCGATAGGCCTTCTTAGCTCTACCCCCACAATCAGATTGCCCTTCAGATCTCCGTATAACTCAGCATCGCTGATGTGGCGATCCATGAGGATTGTCTTTTCGATGGCCTTGAGGTCGAGGCGGCTGATGGAAGAACCACGCAGTGCTGGCGTGCTCTTCTCCACAAGGCGGATGATGTCTGCTTCATCCAGGAAGTGGTTGTCGTTGATATTATCAAGCTCCACAATGACATTGTTGCACATGACTCCACCTTGCTTGCGTTCGCTGAAGGCAATGAGGAAGAAGAGCAGCCCTATGGAGACCGCCATCCAGATTTCTTTGCGTATGGAGAACTTAACCTTCATAACGTTTGCTCAGCATTTTGCGAATCGGTTTTACAAAGAGGTCTATGTCGCCGGCACCTACTGTGGCGATCACTTCAATATCCATGGAATCGAGCGTGGAGATCAGGTCCTTCTTGGAGGTTTTGATCTTCACCGGTGAAGTAACTTGATTGAATATCAGATCAGAGGTTACACCGTTAATCGGCAGCTCGCGGGCGGGATAGATGTCCAGGAGGATCAGCTCATCGGCCAGACTAAGACTGCTGGCGAATCCATCCGCGAAGTCACGCGTGCGGGTGAACAGGTGCGGCTGGAAGATGACGGTAAGTTTCTTGCCGGCATACATCGCCTTGAGTGAGCGAAGGAAAGCCTCAATTTCCGCCGGGTGATGCGCGTAGTCATCGACGTACACGCAGCCGTTCCTACTGTACACCATTTCGAAGCGACGCTTCACACCGCTGAATGAGGAAAGAGCCTCGCGGATGATGTCCTCCTCGATGCTCAGGTGACGGACAGCAAGAATGGCCGCAATGGCATTCTCAACGTTATGGAAACCAGGGACGCCGAGCCGGATCGATTCCATCTTCATGCCGGGGCCTTGAAGATCGAATGTAAAAAACCCGCTATTGGCGGTGACGTTGCTGGCAAAAAATTGCCCCTGGTCCAATCCATACGTCTTAACATGCACGTGTGCATTGGCCTTGGCCAGGTCAGCAACACGGTGGTGGATAACCAATGAACCTTTTGGTTCAATTTGTGAAATGAACTCACGGTACGCCGCGAGCATGGTGGCGTGGTCGCCATAGATATCGAGGTGGTCAGCGTCGGCCGACGTTACGACGGCAGCATTCGGATGCAGACGCAGGAACGAACGATCAAATTCATCTGCTTCAGCCACGACAATGGTATCCTTCGCTACTTCGCCGTGCATGACCAGATTCGAATCATAGTTCGTCGTGATACCGCCCAGCAGTGCCACCATGTTGCGCTTGGCGGATTTTAGGATATGGGCCACCATCGACGATGTTGTTGTCTTGCCATGCGTTCCGGCAACGGCGATGGTGTGATAATCTTTAGAGATAAGGCCAAGGACCTCCGAACGCTTCATGATGGTGAAGTCCTGGTCCTTCAGGTAATTGAATTCCGTGTGATCCTTGGGGATGGCTGGCGTGAAAATGACGAGGGTCTTTTCCTTCGTGATGTACCCCGGGATAAATGCCACATTGTCGTCGAAGTGAAGTTCCATGCCCTCTTCGATCAACTCGTGCGTCAGGGGTGTCGGGGTGCGATCGTACCCGGCAATGCGTAGACCTTTGTGCTTGAACCAGCGAGCCAAAGCGCTCATGCCGATGCCGCCGATGCCTAAGAAATAGATACTATCGTAGTCGCTGAATTTCACTGGATGAGTTTTTCAATCTCCGTTACGATATCGCGGGCGGCTTCTGGCCGACCCAATGTTCCTATGCGTTCACTAAGTCTTTCACAGCGCCGGGCATCACCCAGCAAGTCAAGTACCTCCTTCGTGAGCTGTACCCGGGCATCCTTGTCGGCAATCATACAGGCCGCCTCCTCTTTCACCAATGCCATGGCATTTTTCGTCTGGTGATCTTCGGCTACATTGGGCGAAGGCACCAATACGGAAGGCTTTCTAGTCAGGCACAGTTCGGAAATGGAAAGTGCTCCTGCCCTTGACACCACCACGTTTGCCGCGGCATAGGCGAGGTCCATCTCTTTCAAAAAGTCGTACAGCCTTACCTTCCTCATGTCCTTGTCGGCTACCTGGGCTTTAACGCTCTCGTAGTATACTTTTCCTGTCTGCCATATCACTTGAACATTGGCGCCAATGAGCTGATCGAGTCCAGCCAAAATGCTCTCATTGATCGTTCGCGCACCACCACTGCCGCCGAGAACGAGCAACGTCCGATCGGTATCACTGAATCCAAAATGATGAAGGGCAGCAGGGCGCTTAGCCGAAACATCGAGAATATCCTTGCGCACCGGATTTCCTGTCATCCGGATTTTCTCTTTGGGGAAATACGTCTCCATGCCAGGATACGCAACACAAATCCGCTGCACCTTCGCGGCAAGTCTCTTGTTCGTAAGGCCCGCATAGGAGTTTTGCTCCTGCAGCAGCGTCGGGATGCGCATGCCCGTTGCTGCCAGCATGAGCGGGCCGCTGGCATAACCACCGGTGCCCACGGCTGCATGCGGGCGAAAGTCTTTCACGATTTTCCGAGCTTTAAAGTAGCTCGCGATCAGCTTGAATGGGAATATTAAATTGGAGAATGACAGGCTTCGTTGAATGCCTGCAATCCATAAGCCGATGATTTTATACCCGGCTTCCGGCACACGCACCATCTCCATTTTGCCTTCCGCACCAACAAAGAGGATGTCGGCATCGGGGTGACGCTCACGGAAAGCATTTGCAATAGCAATCGCCGGGAAGACATGCCCCCCGGTGCCGCCGCCACTAATGATCAGACGATATGGTTCCTGTGCCTTCAACCGATGTTTGCTATATGATTGTGCGTCCGCTCCATAATACTATGCTGCCTTTGCCGATATGCTCTTCGACTCTTCACTATTCTCGGCTTGTCCCCAGTTCTCTTCCTGTTCGCCACGACTCACACTCAGGATGATTCCCACAGAAAGTCCAGTGAACAACATGGCCGTACCACCCATACTGATGAGCGGCAACGGCTGTCCGGTGATTGGCCCCAGTCCCACAACGACGCCCATGTTCACCATGGCCTGACAGACCAGGTCAAAGCTCAACCCTGCCGATAGCAGTCCGCCAAATGCTCGTTCTGAATTGTACGCCGCTTTCATCCCGCGATGAAGGAGGATGAGATAGAGCAGCAGTACGACCACGCCACCGATCATCCCGTACTCTTCGATGACAATCGCGTAAACAAAATCCGAGTATGGATGAGGGAGGATGTTGCGCTGGTCACTGTTTCCCGGACCCTTTCCAAAGATTCCACCGGTTGCTACGGCGATGCGCGCGTGCTTGGCCTGGAAAGGAAGCTCGCTGTTATTGATGAAACTCAGGATGCGGTTCTTCGCCGTCTCGCCGCGAACACCAAACTTCAATGCTACGGCACCGGCAAGGAGACCGATCAGCACCAGCATGGCGAGATATTTCACCGGCACACGGCCAATGAACATCACCAACATGCATGTGGCGAACAAAAGGACTGCTGTTGAAAGGTTGGTAAGGGCAATGAGCCCGCAGATGACTCCACACCAGATCAACATGGGTATCAGCGACTCTTTTATGTCTTCAATATTCTGTTGCTTCTTTGACAGCATGCTGGCCAGGTTGATGATCAGGGCCAGGCTGGCGAAGTCAGAAGGCTGGAACGAGGTGTTCAGGATCGGGAGCGTAATCCAACGCGCGGCGTCGTTGATGGTTGTACCGTTGGTGAATGTGTAGACGAGCAGCGGCACGCTGATCCAGAGTGCCAGACGAGAAAGTTTCGAGTAATAGCGATAGTCGATCTTGTGCCCAATCCACATGGCACCCAGGCCGAGGAACACCATGAAGGTGTGTTTCACCAGGTACATCTCCGGACTCGTGGTGCGCTTGTAGGCCAGGGTTCCGATCGAACTGTAGACGACCAGGATACTGATCAGGGACAATGCAAATACAACGGCCCAGATGACCGGGTCACCTTGCAGATTTTTATCTGACCACTCTTTGATCTTTTTCATTTCACAGAGCGTTTACGTTTTCTTTCTCTTCTTTCAACTGCAGCACGGCCTGACGAAACTGATCGCCGCGGTCGACATAGTTCTTGAACAAGTCGAAGCTGGCACAAGCAGGTGATAACAACACCACATCGCCCGCCTTGGCATTCTCGAGCGCCAAACGAACCAGTGACTTCACATCCTGTGTTTCCATTACCTTCGGGACAATGGGTCCGAAGAAGGACTTCAGTTTCTCGTTGTCCTTGCCCAGACAAATCAGGGCCTTGACTTTTTTCTTCACCTCGTCACGAATGAGGGTATAATCATTGCCTTTGTCGATGCCACCGGCAATCCAAACGAGCGGGTTCTCGTAGCTGCCGAGGGCGTAAATCACAGAATCAACATTGGTCGCCTTTGAATCGTTGACAAACTCGACACCGCTGATCGTTGCAATACTCTCCAGACGATGCGGAGCATTCTTGAATGTCTTCAGTCCTTCACGAATGGCAGCATCCGGTACCTTGGCGAGGTAGGCAGCAGAAACAGCGGCCATCGTGTTCACCAGGTTATGCACGCCTTTGAGCGTTGTATCGGATTGAGCAATCTTGAAAGATTTCTTTCCGAATTGGAACACCATCTTCTTTCCGTCGAAGCGCGCCGAAGTAATGGCTTCGTGATCCAGGGAAATCTCAACGCGGTAGGCTTCCGTCGACCGATGCCTTGCCTCGACGCCCGAAATCTTGTCATCAACAAAGTACACAAAGTAGTCCTTCGACGTCATGCCCTTGATCAGCCTGAACTTGCTGTTGACATAGTTTGCGATCTTGTTGTCATAGCGGTCCAGGTGATCGGGAGTAATGTTGAGCAGGATGCCGATGTGTGGATGAAACTTCTTTATACCGTCAAGCTGGAAACTGCTGACCTCGAGTACGTACCAGTCATACTCGGCGGCAGCCACCTTGCGGGCCAGGCTTTCACCAACATTGCCGGCCAAGGCCACATTGAAGCCCGCCGACTTTAGCAGATGATAGGTCAGTAATGTCGTCGTCGTCTTGCCATTCGTTCCCGTGATGGCAATGATCTTTCCTTTCAGGTAACGGCAGGCAAATTCGATCTCGTCGATGACCAGTATCTTTTTCGCTTTGGCCTTTTTCACGATCTCCGCCTTCTTGGGAATGCCTGGGCTTTTGATGATGAGGTTTGCCGAAAGGACCTTCTCATCCGTGTGACCACCTTCTTCAAAAGCAATGGCATGGGCCACGAGGTCGTTGCGGTAGTTTTCTTTTAGCGTGCCCTGATCAGAGACAAAAACGTCAAACCCCTTGGCTTTCGCCAGGATCGCTGCGCCTGTTCCGCTTTCACCTCCACCAAGAATGACAATACGCTCGCTCATATTACCGGAGTTTCAGGGTTGCCAGTGTGAGAATGGCCAATAATATTCCGACAATCCAAAAACGGGTTACGATCTTGGATTCATGAATATTCTTTTTCTGATAGTGGTGGTGCAGCGGGGACATCAGGAAAATCCTGCGCCCTTCACCATACTTTTTCTTTGTGTACTTGAAATACGACACCTGCATGATCACCGACATGTTCTCCACCACCAGGATGCCACACAACAGCGGAATCATAAGCTCTTTCCTTACGGCCAATGCCAACACGGCGATGATGCCTCCCAGTGACAAGCTGCCGGTATCACCCATAAACACCTGCGCAGGAAATGCATTGTACCACAGGAAACCGAGGCAGGCGCCTACGAAGGCTGTACAAAAAATTACCAGCTCCCCAAGGTTGGGGATGTACATGATATTGAGGTATGAGCTAAAGTCAACGCGGCCGGACAGGTAAGCAAAAATAGCCAGCGTAAGACCGATGATGGCGCACGTGCCCGCTGCTAGCCCATCGATACCGTCGGTAATGTTGGCGCCGTTGGATACGGCTGTAACAATAAGAATGACGACAAGAATATAGACCATCCATGTGTAGTTGGCATCTACAAAAGGGAGGATCTGTCCGTAATCGAGTTCGTTGTCCTTGATGAACGGCAGTGTGGTCTTCGTCGATTTGACGTAGTTCATGGTCGTTCCTTGACCGGGAGCCACCAGCGATGCTTCTACTTCACGAACTGCGGGCGACTTCTCGCCAACCACCACGTCTGCGTTAAAATACAATGTCAATCCAACGATGAGGCCTATGGTCACCTGCCCGACGATCTTAAAGCGCCCTGCCAGACCTTCCTTATTTTTCTTGAAGACTTTGATGTAATCATCGAGGAAGCCGATGAGACCAAGGCCGACCGTTGTGATAATCAGCAGAATGACGTAGACATTGTCAAGCTTGGCAAACAACAATGTCGGAATCAGAATTGCAGCGAGGATGATCAGGCCACCCATGGTAGGCGTACCTTTCTTCTGCATCTGTCCTTCCAGACCCAGATCACGGATATCCTCACCTACCTGCCTTCTGCGCAAATAGCCGATAAGCTTCTCGCCAAACATGATGGTGATCAGCAACGAAAGCACGGCGGCAGCACCCGCGCGGAAGGAAATGTATTGAAACACTCCTGCCCCGGGGAAGTCAAACTGCTGGTCGATATAGCTGAAGAAATAATACAGCATCAGTTCGCAAACATTTTGAGCATCCGCAATACAACTTCCCGATCATCAAACGGTCTCTTCACGCCTTTCACTTCTTGATAGGTCTCGTGTCCTTTCCCGGCTACGAGAATGATATCTTTTTCCTTGGCCAGCATGCAAGCCGTCTTGATGGCCTCTTCGCGGTCCAGCATCACCAACGTCTTCTTGGCATCGGATGGACCTACGCCCTTCTGCATCTCTTTGATAATCTCCATGGGATCCTCATCGCGAGGATTATCGGAAGTGAAGATGACCTTGTTGGAATACTTGCAGGCAATGGCCGCCATGAGGGGGCGCTTGCTGCGGTCGCGGTTGCCGCCACAACCCACTATAGAAATTACTTGTTCAGCACCTGAACGGAAGTTGGTGATCGTCTCCAGCACATTCTTCAAGGCATCGGGGGTATGCGCATAGTCCACAATGGCCGTAAACTTCGATCCAGGCAATACGCGCTCAAAACGGCCGACAGCGCCGGTCAATGATGACAGGCGCAGCAACACATCTTCCTGGTCTTCACCGAGCAGCATCGCCGTCGCGTACACAGCCAGGAGGTTGTAGGCATTGAAGTCACCGATCAGGCGGAACCATACATTCTTATTGTCGACGGTCAGTTCGAGGCCATCAAGGGAGTTGGTGACAATCTTTGTTTTGAAATCGGCCATCTTCTTGATGCCGTACGTCTGCTTCTTTGCTTTCGTGTTCTGCAGCATCACCATGCCACGCTTGTCGTCAACATTGACCAGGGCAAAAGCATCTGAAGACAGCCCGTCGAAGAATATCTTCTTTGCGCGGATGTAACTCTCAAACGTGTGGTGGTAGTCGAGGTGATCGTGGGTGATGTTGGTGAATACTCCTCCTGTGAAGTGCAATCCCTCAATTCTCCCTTGTGCCGCCGCGTGCGAACTTACTTCCATAAACGCGTGGCTGCATCCCTCCGCAAGCATGGCCGAGAGTAGCTCATTGAGCTGAATCGGGTCAGGCGTTGTGTGTGTTGCAGCCAGCACTTTATCTACGATGCGATTCTCAACCGTAGAGAGGAGACCGCACTTTTTGCCTAACCCGGTAAACAACTGAAACAGCAGCGTAGCCACCGTCGTCTTGCCGTTGGTGCCGGTGACGCCTACCAGTTTCAGTTTGCGCGAAGGGTTCCCATAGAAATTGCCACAGATCACACCCAATGCAAGCGAGGTGTCTTTCACTGTGATATACGTGATGCTGTTGTTGGTTGCCTCCGGAAGTGTCTGACACACAACCACTGTGGCGCCGAGCGTAATGGCCTTATCAATATAGGAATGACCATCCACCTGGGTGCCTTTAACAGCAACGAAGAGGTAGTCTTGCCGAACGGTGCGCGAGTCAAACGCAATTCCTTTGACATCGACGTTCATATCGCCAACCGTCGAGGTGATCCTTACATTATATAATATGTCGCGTACTTCGGCCATTAGCTGAGCTGTAGATAAATGCGTGATCCCTTCGAAATGCGTGTTCCCGGCGAAAGCGATTGCTCAGAGACACGTCCTTGTCCTCGGACAGAAACATGAAGTCCGTTCTTCTCCAGCAGGTAGATCGCATCGCGGAGAGTCATGCCCTGAACATCGGGTACGAGACCTTTGATGACAGGATTCTTTCTCCACGTTACGGCATTACCGTTGCGAACGGCTTTGATCCATTCCTCGTCCGTTGTGGAATGATTGGAAATACCAAGCTCGTTGCACAGCATGGTAAGCTCCTCCTGGCGCCCGGCACGAATGGTCGGGAATACACCGATATCCACAACAGGCTTCTTCTCCATAGCGAGGTGAAGCTGCAGGTCACGGGAATAGATATTGTCGGCGATGCGCTTGAAGACAGGACCCGCCACACTATTGCCATATTGGTGGATACCACGGGGATTCTTGATCAGCACAATGGCTGAATACTTGGGAGCGTGTGCCGGGAAGTAACCAACGAACGAGGTCACGTACTTTCGTGTATACCGTCCATTCTCCAGGATTTGAGCCGTTCCTGTCTTGCCAGCGATCCGGTAATGTGCATTTTTCAGGTTGCTTGCTGTACCCTGGTCGACAACACCTTCGAGAAGGAGCCGCAATTGGTTGAGTGTACTCTTTGAACAAATCTTTGCGTTGAGGACTTCGGGCTCAAACTCCTCGATGACTTCATCGGCCTTTTGTATGCGCTTGACGATGATGGGCTTGATCATCACACCGTCATTGGCAACGGCATTGTACAAAGCCAGCGTATGCATCGGGCTCATCTCAAAACCATAACCGTAGGCCATCCAGGGGAGTGTGATGCCGCTCCAATCTTTGTCTTTGGGACGAATGATCTTGGGTGCCGATTCACCCGTGATCTGAAGTCCCAGCGGCTTGGAGAGTCGCAGCCGGTCGGCATATTCTACAAACTTCTGAGGCTTTAGCCCGAAATGCTTTTCAGCGAGTTTGGCCATAGCAATGTTGGAGGAAACCTCGAATGCCCGCTGCACAGTAATATTCCCATAGCCGCCTTCCTCGTGATCCTTAACGGTGTGCTTGTAAAACCTATACTCTCCCAGGCCGGTCTCGATGTTATCCGACAGTTTGACGTTCGTGTCTTCCAGCAAGGCCATCATGGTAACCAACTTATAGGTTGAACCCGGTTCAAAGGATCCGCCGACGGCATGGTTGAATTTTTCCACGTAGTCGCCGTTGCCGTCGCTGCTCAGGTTGGAGATAGCTTTGATTTCGCCGGTCTTTACTTCCATCACGACTACAGTACCCTCATCGGCGTTATGACCTTGCATAGCATCATACAATGCCGTCTCGGCAACATCCTGAAGATTGATGTCGAGGGTAGTTTGTACATCCAGTCCATCGATGGACTTAACGTTATTGGCGTCGAATACAGGCTTCCAGGTTCCACCGGCAATTTTCTGGAATAACGCCTCACCATCCTGTCCGCCCAATGCACTCTCGAAGCTGTACTCAATGCCAGCGCCTTTGCCATTTTCATTGACAAAGCCGATGGTCCTGCGGCTCAGGTGACTGAAGGGACGGTAGCGGACATCCATCTTTTCGAAGAGGACCCCGCCGCGCAGTCGGCCTTCGCGGAAGATGGGCCACCGGGACATGTCCTTCTTCGTCTGGTAACTGATTTGTTTGCGGTTGAGCACCAGGTAGCGCTTGTCCGTTTCGCGTGCGTCGCGGATCATGCGCTTGTAGTCTGTGGCCGAGCGGTCCTTATAATATCGTGAAAGCAGGAAGGCCAATGAATCGATGCCTTCCACGAACACTTCATCCTTGGCCAGCGTGGGGTCCATGGCCACCTTGTAGAAAGGCAGCGATGTCGCCAGCAGGCTTCCGTTGTCAGAATAAATATTGCCGCGGGTAGCTTTGACCTTTTTGTAGTCAAAAGAGATGTCGTTACCCATGCGGATCCACTTCTCGCCTTCTACGAACTGGATGTGGCCCACTTTGGCACCGACACACAAGGCAAAGACCACCACCGCCAGGAAGGCGATGCGAACACGGATCAATATGGACTTCTTGATATTCACTATTCTTCGACGACAATTTTTGTAGGAGGGTTCAGGCTTTCTTTCAGACCGAGGTTCTTCACTTTTCTGGCCACTTCACTCTGCTTGCTAGCGAACATGAGATCCGATTTCAGGGTGGTGTAATCTGCGCGCAGGTCTTCAACCTCTGACTGAACGTGGTCGATGCGGCGAACCGTTTTCTCTGCGTTGTGCGTGTTGCTGATGTAGAGCAGGCCCAGCATCATCACGAAGAGGATCTTGGGGAGGTACTGGACGGGAAATCCCTCTTCAAAATAGTTCTCGAGCTTCAACCGGCGTTCGATGCCGGAAAAGAGCGTAGGTCCGCCTGCCGACGGCTTCTCCTTCGGCTGGTTGCCGCGCTCTGCTTCCATTCTGAATTTGTTCTCTGCCATAGTTCTATGCTACCTGTTACTTTCTGCGTTCTCCAATTCTCAATTTTGCGCTCCGTGCTCTTCCATTTTGTTCTACTTCCTCCGGTGAAGCCTCCATCGGCTTGCGGTTCACCGGATCAAAGGGTCGTACGATATTTCCGTAGAAGTCCTTCTCCAGTTCACCAAACACCTTCCCGGTGGCGATGTAGTTCTTGACCATTCGGTCTTCCAGTGAATGGTAGCTCATCACCACCAGCCTTCCGCCACCCGCGATAACTTCGCCGCACAGGTGCAAAAAATCTTCAAGTGCCTGCATCTCTTCGTTCACTTCGATGCGTAGCGCCTGAAACACCTGGGCGAAGTATTTATTTTCCTTTCCGCGAGGGGCTACCCGTTGCAAGGCCTCTTTGAGATCCTGCGTGGTGACCAGCTTCTTTGCCGATCGTGCCCGTACCACTTCTCCTGCCGCTGTCTTCGCGTTCTTCAGCTCGCCATACATCCCGAAGACCTTGTGCAGCTTTTCTTCGGTGTAGCTGTTGACTACGCTGGCCGCCGTCACCTTGCTGTTGGTATCCATCCGCATATCCAGAGGACCTGAAAAGCGTGTGGAGAATCCCCGCTCGGGGGAATCAATCTGGTGCGACGATACGCCGAGGTCGGCCAGGATACCATTCACCCGGGAGACTCCATGCAGCTTCAGGTACTGTTTCATGTACCGGAAATTCGCCTGACAAAATGTAAAAGAACGATGCTCTATTTTCTTTGCTTCCTTACCCGCGTCATCATCCTGGTCAAAACTGATGAGTTTGCCACCCTTCAGTTGTTCCAGGATCGCCATGCTGTGTCCCCCGCCGCCAAACGTTGCGTCGACGTAGGTTCCTTCCGGATCGATGTTCAACCCTTCCAGGCATTCCCGCAGCATGACCGGTTGATGATACACGGTCTAAGCGTAAATCATTGTCAATAAACCCGAGGAGCACATCCTGCTTCCCGTGAGGCGATGGATATCATCCAAAGCCTTGTTCTCTTTTGTCGTCGTCGCGGAAACCTTGGTAAGGGCACTGATCTTCAAGCATGTCACCTGAATGTCAGTGTTCATCCCCTACTCGTTGAGGTATTTCCCGGCCAACGTTGACAACTCACTTGGATCGGTGATTTGATGCTTCTCGTAGACGGAGGGATTCCAGACTTCGACCTTGCTGCCCGTACCTACCAGCACCGCCTCTTTGTCGAGTTGCGCGTAGGTGAGCATGTTCTTGGGGATCAGGAAGCGGCCATTGTTGTCCAGCTCCACGGTCACGACCCCCGACAAGAAACTCCGCTGAAGTTTGCGGTTTTCCTCGTTGAACTCGTTTAGTCCGGAAATTTTTGAGAAGACCTTCTTGAACTCCACCATGGGATACAGAATTAAGCACGGCTCAAAGCCTTTACGGATCACAAGCTCTCCTCCCCCTTCCGGGAGCTGAGCCTTGATCCGCGAGGGCAGTACAAGCCTGCCTTTGGCGTCGAGCTTACACTCAAATTCACTGGTGAAGAAAGTCATAGACGATTAGTGGTTGTCTGATCTCCCCGAGCCTCCTCATCCAATTACTATCGGGATAGGGACGGCTTTCGGGTCCTTCGTAAGCAAACTTATGCAATTTCAAACCACTTTCCTCCACTTTAACCCACTATTTTGCCAATATTCATCGAAATCAGAGCAAATGAGCACATTTGCCAGTGCCAAAATGCTTCACGATCTGAATTGGACCAGATAACTAAATAATTGTAAATGAGTGATTTAGGAAATCAGGAAATAGTCTCAGAACAAAGTGGGCGGATGTGGAGTGAAAAAGTGATTTCTGAGACGTGCATCCAGCCAGAAAACAGGCTAACTGCCAAAAAATTAGGGTCTCTCCAGCCTGCTAAGTACCTCTTTGGTATCCTCCCCGAGATGCGGTGGTGGAGGCAATTCAATTCTTGTCTCCAGTCCGCCAGCAACAAATCCCCGAATGCCATTCAGGCTTCCTCCGTGCAGGCGAATCTTTCCCGCCAAATGGGATTCCACCGCATCGCGTACATTTTGAACAAGGCCGGCAGGTATCTTTTTCTTGTTTAACGCTTCCACCAATTCAAGACTCTCTCGTTTCTCAATGGCAACCGCCAACAAATGGTGCAAAGTATCGCGACGCTTAACCCGATCCGGATTTGTTTGGAAACCAGCCCAGGAAGGATCAGTCGGATCGAAGCCAAGCACCGAAAGCAACATCTCAAACTGGCGGTCGCTACCCACGGCGAGCAGCAGTTGCTTTCGGTCGGCCGTAACAAAGGTCTCACCGTAGGGAGCAATATTCGGATGCGCCGATCCCTGTCTCGCAGGCACGCGGCCGGCCACCAGCCAATTCGTGGCCTGGTTAACGAGCGAAGCCAACGCCGTCTCCATGAGTGACACTTCGACAAGACCACCTTCACCCGTTTGTTGTTTTCGCCACAATGCCAGGAGAAGACCTTCCTTCAGTTGATGGGCCGCCAGAACATCCATCAAGGCCACCGGCATTTTCATCGGCGCACCACCGGGTTCACCATTCAAATCCATAAACCCAGACTCAGCCTGAATCACTGCATCGTATCCAACGCGGTCATCGTCTGATCCATATCCGGTTATCGTGCCATATATAATGGAAGGTTGATGGCGCTTGATCTGCTCATACCCCACTCCCAGCTTTTCCGCATCTCCCGGCTTGTAGCTGGCGATCACGATATCCGATTGGGCAGCGAGTTGAAGAACGATCTTCTGGTCGTTCGGCGATGCCAGATCCAACACGACCGACTTCTTTCCCCAGTTACAAGAGCAGAAGTAGGCCGAACGATCGTCGGTGACTTCTCCAGCCGCTCTCCAACTACGTGTCACGTCACCCCCGGTATGAGGATTCTCTACCTTTATCACTTCGGCACCCAGTTCGGCAAAGAACTGACCCACGCTGGGGCCGGCCAGGACCGAGGCCAATTCCAAAATCTTTAGTCTCGCGAACATTTCTTTATTTTGCACCGTTCTCATCCGAAATCAAGTCAAGATGCGCTTTTTGGTTCTATTCGTCAGCATGGTCTGCCTGTTTTCTTGTCAGTCAACCCCCGAACTCAAAACCGGAACATGGCGCGGTGTGGTCGCCATCCAGGGAAGTGAATTGCCATTTACTTTTGAAATCACAAAGACCGGTGACAACTATAGCGCATACTTGGTCAACGTAACCGAAAAAATCCTCCTCGATGAGATCTCTTTTCGCAACGACTCTGTCTACATGGCTCTCCATATTTTTGACGCCGATCTGCGTGCGAAAATCAACGGCAATACACTTTCAGGAACCTTCTACAAAAAGTACGCACCCGAAGTTAGTATGCCCTTCTCAGCTACTTACGGAGAAACCTACCGCTTTGTAAAGAACACTACCGAACCTGTGTCCCCTGATTTTACGGGGAAATATCAATTGCGATTTATCACCAAAGACGAACCCTACACATCCGTTGGTATCTTCGAACAAAGCGGAAATCATGTGACAGGAACATTCCTTACACCCGTGGGTGACTATCGCTATCTGGAAGGGAATGTGGTCGATGGAAAACTCCGACTCAGCACCTTTGACGGCAATCACGCATTTCTTTTTGTGGCGGAACTCACCGGCGATTCGATCCACGGTGACTACTATTCCGGAAAGAATTCCCATGAGACATTCGCCGGCGTAAAGAATCCCAACGCGCAGATGCCAGACCCGGAATCGCTCACCTACCTTAAAGAAGGTTACGATCGTATCGATTTCTCGTTCCCGGATCTCAACGGCAATCTCGTAAAACCTTCGGATGAACGCTTTAAAGAAAAGGTTGTCATCCTCCAGATCTTCGGCACCTGGTGTCCCAACTGTATGGATGAGACCAAGTTTCTTAGCACGTGGTACGCCGAGAACCACGACCGAGGTATTGAGATACTTGGACTGGCCTACGAGCGCAAACCTGACTTTGCCTATGCCTCGGAACGCGTGATCAAAATGAAAACAAAACTCGGTGTCCCATACGAATTTGTTATCGCGGGAGTCAACGATAAAGAGGAGGCCGCGAAAACCCTCCCGATGCTAAACCGCGTGCTGGCTTTTCCCACGACCATCATCTTGGGAAAGGATGGAACCGTCAAGCACATCTACACTGGTTTTGAAGGCCCGGGCACGGGTATTTATCACGAACGGTTCAAAGAGCGTTTTAATCAGATCATCAATGAACTTTTGAACGAGAAAATCGATTCTAATTCCGAAAACAAAAAATGAAGCGGGTTGTCGTCGGCTTATCGGGCGGTGTTGATTCCAGTGTGGCTGCCTTTCTGCTGAAAGAGCAGGGGTACGAGGTGATTGCCATGTTCATGAAGAACTGGCACGACGACTCCGTAACCATCAGCAACGAGTGCCCATGGCTCGACGACAGCAATGACGCCATGATTGTGGCCCAGCAACTGGGTATACCCTTTCAGACCATTGACCTGAGCAGCGAGTACAAGGAACGGATTGTCGACTACATGTTCGCCGAGTACGAGCGCGGCCGCACACCCAATCCCGATGTGCTTTGCAACCGGGAAATAAAATTCGATATCTTTCTCAAGGCTGCGTTGAAACTCGGGGCCGATTATGTGGCCACCGGACACTATGCGCGCAAAGGAGAAACGACCGTGAACGGAAAGACGGTGTACCGCCTTCTGTCCGGGAAAGACCCCAACAAAGATCAAAGCTATTTTCTTTGCCAGCTTCGACAAGACCAACTGGCCAAAGCGCTATTTCCAGTAGGCGAATTACTCAAGCCCAAAGTGAGAGACATTGCACGGAAAGCAGGCATATCTACAGCAGAAAAAAAGGACTCACAAGGCCTCTGTTTTATCGGTAAGGTGCATCTCCCCGACTTCTTGCAACAACAATTAAAGCCTAAGAAAGGCAAGGTCATCGAAGTGCCGGCATCTTCTGAAGTATTTGTGGGTACTGCCCAGGCTGTTGAGTTGGCAGAAGTAACACAACCGTATGCCCTTTCACCGGATGCAGGTGAGGTGGTCGGCGAGCACAATGGTGCACACTATTATACTATTGGCCAACGTCGCGGGCTCAACCTGGGTGGTTTTGAACGGCCGCTCTTTGTGATTGGAACGGATACCAAAGAGAATATTCTATATACAGGTATGGGCGAAGATCATCCGGGCCTTTATCGTCGTGGACTGTTCCTGGCCAACGATGATCATTGGGTGCGTGAGGATTTGAATCTCAAGTCAGGCGAATCAAAGTCCTTTATGGCTCGTATTCGTTACCGCCAGCCGCTGGAGCCGTGCACGCTTCATCGGCGTGAAGAGGGTGTCTACATCGTCTTCGACCGACCGCAACGCGGAGTAACGCCCGGGCAGTTTGCAGCTTGGTATGATGGCGAGGAGCTCGTAGGATCTGGCGTAATCAACTAACTCTCCTTTGCAGTTCCTTAGTTTTTGCGAGAACCCGCTTGCGTAAAATAGGTCTCACGCAGAGCCGCTAAGCCGCAGTAAGTCGCTAAGCCCATGTTGGGTATACATCTTTGCGCCTTATTGCGTCCTTGCGCCTTTGCGAGAAACCATTTTCCAGGAATAGACCGGAGGACCACTAAGGTAGCGTTGTAAACGACACCACCGCCCCATAATAAATCCGCGTGAAGCCGCTATTTGCTGCGAAGCTGCGATAGTAATACGTTGTGTTCGGAAGAAACGTCTCTACTTTGATACTATATGTCCGGGGGTCAGACGTTGTGCCACCGATGTACTTGTTCGCACCGGTGCCGATATTCAGATCCGGTTGAACATCGTAGAGGAAACCAAACGTAATGGGTCGGATGGGTCCAACTTCCGTGATCTCGGCCTCCAGCACGGCGCTTGTTGTGCCGATTTGCTGCGCTGGCTTCGTGATCAATTCCGGAGCATCGGCTTCGTTGGTCTGGCAAGCGGCCAGAAGCAGCAGGATGGACAAGTATCGTCTCATGACGCTAAGGTACCGGGAGTTTCTTTAAATCCCGAGATGCCACCCGAGATGATAAACTTCATCGCCTGCGACCCGGAGATATTCAAGGGCTTCACATTTTCACGGGAAACCACAAAGTGATCACCCGCAAAAGCATACGACTGCGGAAAATAGACTACGACCATTTGAGGCATACCAATTTCAGAAAGGTCCTGTTGGGTAATAAACCCGATGCGGTGCAGGGTATTCTCTTTATTGATCGTAACCAGCACCGGCTTGTCGAACTTCCGCTTGTCGCCCACAAAAGCAGCCAGCAAGTCCTTGACCGATCCATAGATGAGCTTCACCATCGGAATACGATTCATCAGGTGATCGAACCAATTGGAGAACGTCTGAAAAGCGAAGTTGGTCGTGAAATAGCCGAACAGGGTGATGGCGGTTAGTATGATGGCAAAGCCCACACCGGGATACGGCAGATCGAGTCGGGAGTCGAGCCAGCGAAAGGCTTCAATAATCACATAGATCGTGGCGACCAGCGGAACGATGAAGAGCGTTCCGTTGAAAAAGTAACGTACAATTTTTCCGGCCAGGTTTCTCATAAAGCGAGGGCCTCCTCCACTCCTGAATGCCTCAGGAACAGAGGAGGCCCGTTTTGATTTCAGTCGATCACAGAGCGAACCCGAGGAAGCTCAGGAAGCCCAGCGACATCAGTCCGACGAGAATGAACGTAATACCCAACCCTCTCAAGGGAGCAGGGACATTGGAATATTTCATCTTTTCACGAACACCGGCCAACGCAACGATCGCAAGCATCCAGCCAATGCCGGAACCCAAGCCGAAAGTGGTTGCCTCCGCCAGGTTGTAGGGACGACCGACCATAAAAAGGGCTGCACCGAGTACGGAGCAGTTTACAGCGATCAGGGGCAGAAAGATACCCAGTGTCCCGTAGAGAGCCGGAGAGAATTTTTCTACAGCCATTTCGGTGAGCTGCGTGATGGCGGCAATAACCGAAATGAACACGATGAATTGTAGGAAATTCAGGTCGATGCTGGCATACTCAGGACCCATCCAGGCGAACGATCCAGGAATGAGGATATAATTCTGGATGAGCCAGTTGATAGGTACTGTGATCCCAATCACAAAAATTACAGCGATACCCAATCCGAAGGCTGTCTTCACCTTTTTCGAAATCGCCAAAAACGAACACATACCCAGAAAGTAGGCAAAAATCATGTTGTCGATAAAAATCGACCGAACACCGATGTTGATGATGCTTTCCATATCTCTTCTACTTAGTGTGATTCACGATAGCCATTCAATGTACGCTGCACCCAGATGATGACCCCCAGGAGGATACACGCC
>CAYMPU010000111.1:0-12351 GCA_964392375.1 uncultured Ohtaekwangia sp.
GGCGAGGAACGGACCACGGGAAACATCTGCACACCCGGAACCCTGGTGCACATGGGTGACTCCCTGCGCACGGAACATTGCATCAACTCGGTATCAAAGTCCTACCCCGTCGGCCGCTGGGTCAACGCTGTCATCGAAGTCTACGGTGACTCCCTCGTGCGCCACATCATCGAGAGCGATACGGTACTCACCTACACCCGACCCATGATCGGCGGAGGATTTGTGAGTGAGGACCACAACTGGAAAGATGCCCGCATCGACAACGCCAAATACTGGACCGACCGGGAGAACACCCCCCTGAAAGAAGGGTACATCGCTTTGCAAGCGGAAAGTCAGCCGGTCGATTTTAGAAATATGGAATTACTCAATCTCGTTGGATGTATGGATCCGAAGAGTAAGAGCTATAGGCCGTGGTTTGTGAAGTCGGATGAAGGGTGTAAGAACTGATTGGGAACGGTTCAACGGTTTAACAGTTTAACAGTTCAACAGTTCGGCGTTCAGGGTTCCGGGTTCAGGGTTACGGGTTCGGGGTTTCGGATTCTGGGTAGCTGGCTGAGGTTCTCGAAGCCAGCCTGCGGGGGTTCAGAGTTCCGGGTTTCGAGTTCAGAGTTCGGGCACAAACGCCTGGTTAACGAAGAGGTTCATGGCTTGTCCGGGCAGAGCGAAGCGGAGGAGGGTTCAACAGTGAGGGTTATAAGCCAATCTCTGGCATAGACATTGGGAGATTTTCAGTAATTTTATAGAAAAAAATCTGCCGCCATGGTTATTGAACGAACGACCAAGAACAAGCTGGTAATTACCATTTCCTCCGCTATCGACAGCTATGGCCTGCAACGCCTTATTGATTATGTGAAGTATTTAGAGGCTACCTCGAAAAGCAAGGCAAAACAATCTGGCGCTGATAAACTTGCCGAGGAAGTGAACACTTCCTGGTGGACGAAAAACAAGAAACACTTTGTTAAGTGAGAGTTATTGTTGACGCTAATGTGGTGTTTAGCGGAATACTGAATACAAACGGTAAAATCGGCGACCTCCTGATAAATTCTTTTGGACTCATCGACTTTATTGCTCCGGATTTCCTACGCACGGAAATCCGTAAACATCACAAGAGGCTGGTTGAATTATCCAAACTCAGTCCCGAACAGGTCTTAGAAGCTGAATTTCATATCTGCAAGGACATTAAATTCATTTCAGAAGAACAGGTTTCCGTTGCCAATTGGAATGACGCCTTCGAATTGGTAAAAGACATCGATCCAAAAGATGTTCAGTACATAGCATTCTCAAAACAATTTGATCGGAAAGTTTGGTCAGGGGATAGAGCCCTAATCACCGGACTTAAGAAAAAGGGCTTTACGAATATGCTAACCACCGAGGAACTTTATAAACATCGCGAGCAAATAAGGCGCGCCCATAAGCGTCGAGGGAAATGATAGGATGTATGGACTGAAGAGTAAGAAGTATCGGCCGTAGGTTGTGAAGTCGGATGGGGGGCGTGGGGAGTGATTGGGAACAGTTCAACGGTTCAACAGTTTAACAGTTCAACAGTTCGGGGTTCAGGGTTCCGGGTTCAGGGTTTCGGGTTCTGGGTTGCGGGTTCTGGGTTACGCGTTCTGGGCTTGCCCCGGACTTGTTCCGGGGTTCAGGGTTCCGGACTTGTCATCCCGGACTCATTCCGGGACACCCTCACCACCACATTCCCCCGTTTATGAAACCCCTCCACATACGCATGCGCCTCCCGGATTTGCTCCAGGGTGTAGTACTTGTCGATGACGGATTTCAACTGGCCGGATTCGATGAGGGCTTTCAGGCGGAGCAGGTCGTTGGGGTTTGATTTTGGGGAGCTTGGTGCGCAGGGAGGTTTAACGTCTGCGTTTATGGGTAGCGCGTCGTTTCCACTCCAGGTCAATAGTCGAATACATGTTCTACAAGAGCACCCTGGCGCCTGGCATCATTCACAAACGACAAGAGTTGATTGACGGGTATCAGATACACTTGCCGTGTCATATCCGGCGATGTTACAACTTCAGAAGTGTATAGAAGCCCGGTGCTGGTAATGGGTGGTGCGCTCCTCCGACCGAGCGTTGAAACCACAATTTCATCGTTGCCCGCAATCTCCAGGATTTTGATATTACTTTCGTCCAAACTCAGAATTTCCTTCGTGAATCTTCCCCATCGCGGGATTTTAATAATCCTTCTGTCCGACTGCTGGTGAATTACCGGCAGCCCTGGAACTCGCAGGGAATCCGGGAGTGATACAAGGAGGTAGATGTCGGTAATCGGTTCCTCGTAGCTTGTCTTCGCAGCCCACTCAATGACCTTTGCGTATCCTGCCTTGAAGGTAAATTCAGCTGTGAAAAACAACGTGCGCTCCATTTTCCGGAGCCAGTTGCTCTTCGCTGTGTTCGACACTGCCCATACCCGTTTCACCCAGGGCATAAACTGAAATTCGTACCATGGTTTATCATAGATCATATCGCTGTAAGCACGTTGTGCCGCAACGATGACCTTCTCCTCATCGGATAACGTTCCGTTTGAGAACCATGAGAAAATGCGGCCGATGGAATTTTCGTATATCATCTTGGCCGCATACTCCATGGTGATACTCACACCGATCACGTCAAGCATCGTCTTGTATTCTTCATTGGGTGGGTAAGCCTCTGATACCAGTTTCAGTGATCGATCGTATAGCGTCCAGTATTCATCCAACGATTTATAATAGGGGAAGTCGGATGGATTGTTGCCTGACTCCAGAAAATCGGCATATTCCTTCGGATTGAAAACCAGGTACCACTCCGGCACGGTGAGGACCGATTGCGCCTCATCCTTGTAATAACCACGGATAGTGGCGCGCTGCTTTTCAACAGATTGCCGAATAAACGGATTGTATTTATCCAATAGTCTGTTGGTGAAGCGCTGATCTGGATCAAGCTTCCTTTTCAAGTCAAAATACAGATCCGCACGGGGGTATCCTCTCTGAAATTGTTCGATGGTTGCATGTGGCTGATAAGGCAAGTACCATCGCCCCTTTTCACTCAGGATCGCATCGGTCATTTCAACAGTCCATTGTCTTACATCCTCGCGCGATTCGTGGTCGGTTCCCTGCTTATAATAAATCACGAATGCAAACACTTCTTCCTGAGCCCAGGAAAGGTATGTTTCATTATCGGCATAAGCGTGCCGCAAGGATACATTGATGACATTGACATTGTAACGGTCATAGATTGCCTTCATTTTTGGAATGAACGTCTCCATGTTGCTGACTGGAATAAAATATTCCTGCAGAACATAGGTGGCATCCTCCCGGGAGGCAGGCTCCAGTTCACGGACATCATAACTCGCCTCCCTGTTCCTCCAAACAACCCTATCACCGCCGTAGAGGTAGCCGTCGAAGATGGTCCTTCGCATCCACTTACCAAATTTACCCGTTGAGACAACTTTCATTATTTGCGCCTCCAGCCAGTAGCTCTCGCCTGTTGGAGTCACCCGTACAGTGTCTGTGAGTTCCTTGTTCGTTTGCCTCCATGCGACGCTCTTGATCCTATCAAAGTGGGGCGGGTAGAGATCCCCGTTCTGGAATATGACACTTGAGTCATTTCGAATCGTTGTGTTGAAGAAATTGCGATACCCGGAAACGGGCACTTCTACGACTTGCCGCTCCACTTTGACATTGTCGACAAGCTGCAAGGTGGCTTCCACAATGACACCCAATCCGCCATAACCGCCAATGGCGGCGTTGAATACCTCGGGATGGATGGTTCTGCTGGCTGTTATGATATCCCCCGCCGCCGTAACGAGTTTCAGTTCTTTCACCGACGACACGATGGGCCCGTGGCCAATGTACCTTCCGTGGCAATTGACAGAAAGTGAACCCCCAACAGTGAAGTCCGCGTACGTCTGCATGATCTTGACAGAAAGGTCGTGACGATCAATTATCTTTTGCAGGCTTCGCCAGTCTATGCCCGCCTGAACCGTGACCTGCTTATTAACGGTGTCAAGGTTCAATACTCTATTAAAAGCACGCATGTCAATGTGGAGGCTGTTCTCAAAGCCGACTTGACCCCCCATGCTGTACCTGCCTCCTCCAATTGATATCGGGCCCTTCGATTTTCGGATCGCCTCAACAATTTCTTCAACGGTCTTCGGCTGTACCTCCCTGGCTACCTGAATGGGATTGAGGGTCGTAACGTCGTTTACACGCTTGTTTGGAAGAGCCTTCTCAAATGTGGAATCACCCGAACATTGGATGAGCATAATAACGAATACAACATATGCACCTACAGCATAGCATGGGATTGCAAAACGCTTCTTGCCATGAATCCGGCGAAAAACTCCCTTAAGCCATATGAGTCCACGTAGAAGGGCAGCACGCAATATTTCGAGAAAAGACAGGAGCAGACGCAACACCTTTCTCATGAATCGGCTAGATTTTCGTAAACAACATTAACGCATTCTTGGTGGGGTCACCTTCCTGAAAGAGTGTTCGCTTGTCGAAAGTAAAGCCAATCTTCTCCACAAACTCACCGATGAATGCCAGTGAATAAAAATTCCGAATTTCACGGCTGTTATAGTCCCAACTCTCATTCGTCCCCATATTGAATACGTCGTGAGCAAGGGCAACCATGGTTTTTTGTTCGTCCGTACTGCAATCGTGATCGCGGAGAATCAACTTGCCACCGACCCTCAGTGTATTTCGAATAGATGAAATGAAGGGCACCCGCAAATCCAGAGGGCAATGATGAAAGCCAATGTAAATGGTGACGAGGTCAAGACTCTCCGGTGGGATGATGTCCGCATAAAGCGTTCTATAGTCGGCCAATGGAATATACGTAGCGCCAATGCCGATCTGCCCCCGATCGATCATTTCCTTCAGCCCATAGCCAGGCTCTTTGCCATCCGCATAATATCGCTCGCCCTTGATCGTCACCCTTTCTTCCAAATAATCGAGGTACCTACCGGACGATCCAATCTCCAGGTATCCCCGGTAGGTTCCCCCGGAACCAAGTAGCTCCAGGGTCTGGCGTGCCATCTCATCCTTCTGTTGGATAAGGGCGGGCAGTTGATAGCGAAATGTGGAAAGTACAGGTCTGATATCATCAAGTTTCGATTGGACTTCCGTGTAGATTCCCTTGTCATCGCTTTTCCTCGCCGTTACCTCGTTGATAAGATCATGGATTTTGTCGTCCGGATAAAGACTAAAAACGTTCTTGAAGAACTTCGAAAACTCACTCTTCAATTTCTTGTTCGAGTAAATTGCCTTGAAATTGTTTCTTGCATTTAAGATTCCGGCAAAAAGGTTTTGAGGAACCATTTGAAGAGCCGCAAAGGCAGCGACGCACTGGCTTACGAAGATTCTTCTGTTCATCACGGAGGGTTTGATGTCTCGGAATTGAATATCAGCGATTGGAATTTCAAAGGTAGTTGGTTTTTTCCAGTCTAAAGCCACTACCCGCGACCCCCGGGCCTGCCCGCCGTAGCGTTTCGCGAGGGAGGGTTCAAGGTTCAACCACCCTCACCACCACATTCCCCCGCTTATGAAATCCCTCCACATACGCATGCGCCTCCCGGATTTGCTCCAGGGTGTAGTGTTTGTCGATGACGGATTTCAGCTGGCCGGATTCGATGAGCTCTTTCAGGCGGAGCAGGTCGTTGGGGTTTGATTTTGGGGAGCCGGTGACGGAGACATACTTCCCGCCGGATTTCAGTATGGACTTGCTGGCCGACTTGGAGGTTTTGCCTACAGCATCAAAGACGACATCATACGCCTCCCCTGCTTTTGTAAAATCCTGCTGGGTATAATCGATGACCGTATCGGCACCCAGTGATTTTACCAGTTCCACGTTGCGGGTGCTGCATACGGCGGTGACCGCGGCGCCCATCGACTTGGCGATCTGAACGGCAAAGGTGCCCACACTTCCCGAGGCGCCATAGATGAGAATAGCGTCTCCCTTCTTCAGACCGGATGATGTTAACAAGCGCAGGGCAGTCAGTCCACCGACCGGGACTGCGGCGGCTTCTTCGAAGGTTATGTTTGAAGGCTTCATGGCGATCAGATCATTCGCGGGCAGGCATTTGTACTCGGCATAGCCACCGAACCTGAATCCGCAAAAAGCGAATACCGGATCGCCTTGCTTAAATGCGGTAACATCCTTGCCGGCTTCTTCCACCACACCGGCGATTTCAAATCCGAGTATGTTGACCCTTGTGGGTTTGAACAGACCGTTGAACAACCGCGCGAGAAACGGATCGGCTTTCCGCATACGCCAGTCGCCGGCAGTGACGGTGGTCGCGTGGATTTTTACCAGCACCTCATTGCTCTTCGGTGTTGGCTTTGGAATATCCCGAAGTTCGAGAACGTCGGGCGGCCCATAGCGCTCATAGACAATAGCTTTCATGGTATTGTGTTTATGTGATTGCCATTACCCTTCCAACTACTTAATACGAATATCAACACGATAACTGCCACCAATCCCGGTAAGCTTCCCTCAAGTCCAAAGCCACCACCGGTGAGCCACGCGGGACCTGTGGCGAAGGTGGGTTGCAAGATATTCGTTTGCCCATGCCCGCTCACAGCAAAGCCGAGCAAAACGCCCTGAACCCAGTTGGCGGCCGTATGCATCGCCGTCGCCATCACCAGACTCTTGGTGCGGATCACCGTCAGGCCAAAAACGATAGACGCCAGAAAGATGTTCGTCATCGCCAATACTTTTGCGGCTCCTTCCATTTCCGGATTGGCCATGTGGGTGAGTAAAAAGTAGGCTGCTAAAATGAGCTGCGCCGGCCAGTCGCCCAGACTTCCACGGAGGCGCCCGAAGATAAACCCGCGGAACAGAAACTCTTCGGCCACAGCGCCGGCTACGATGGTGCCGGTGATCATCCACAAGGCACGGGCTTCCATGGGTTGCACGACCCACTGCACCCAGCCGCCAAGGTACAATACCAGTGCAGGCACCAGCATGAGCGCGGCACCCAGTGCCAAACCAATGAGAAGATTCCTGATGATTGAGGAGCCAAGTCTTCCGGTAAAATCCGTAAACGATCCGCCCCACAGCCGCTGGCAAATCCAGGTGGCGGCCAGTATAATGATCGACTGTTGGAACAACGACACCTCCGTGTTCTGGCTCCTGGCGAGAAAAATCGCCGGAAACGTCAGCGCTGCCAGCACCAGGAAGAAAATGGCTACCCACCAGAGTTCCCTGATTTTTCCGAGCTTGTTCAGGAAAATATTCATAGCGCTATTCGTTCACTGACCTATTATCTCTTGAAGGGTTTGAACGCATACACACTGATGCTCAGCATCCGGTTATAGCGCCCCACATCATTCGACAAGCTAGTCAAAAACGGAAAAACCTTTTGCGATCAACCAGCCGGCCAGTATCATTTCATACAAGGCTATCGGAAGGGCCAGCAAAATGGCGCCCGTTGTAAACAGGGGTACGATGTTGAACATCGCCAAAACACCCGAGACAAGGATCAACACCGCACCAACAATACCCATCACGGCCAGAGGACGCGGTACCAGTTTGGTGCGAAAGAACACATAACTATAGATGGATGTGTTGATGCCAAGCAATAAACACGGTCCCAGTATAAACGTCCAATCATGGATCGCCTTCAGCGCAATCCCGACGGCACGGAAGGATTCTCCCTGCGTTTCGCCAGCGGCCACAAAACTTTCACCGAGCGTTACCATGGCCAATACACTGACCATGCCCATCAGAATGATGATGCCCTCGGTCAATCGGAATACGAGGTAGCCCAGCGCAAAACGGCCGTCGTACTTGCGCAGATAGGGAAAGAGCATGATGGCAGTACCGGCCATGGAAACGACGAGCATCAACTCAAAAATTCCACCGAGGAGAATTTGTGAGCGGTTCGCAGCTCCCGAAAGCAAGTCGCCGGTCTTGAGAATCGGGTCATACAGCTTCAAGCCGATGATGGCCGTTACCGTGGCCATAATGAAGAACATACCCGTCAGCTTTCCATTGTGCTTGTCTTTTCCTGAGACAGCGTTTGGTGTGTTGGTTACGTGTTCCATGTTGATTTGTGTTTTTGTTTGGTGATTAAAAGTTTTCAACTACAAATTCCTTGTTGACCATCATCCCCGCTGTCGTGCCCATCGCCACGGCATTGGCTACCGTGCGCAACTTGGTCACATTGTCGCCGCAGGCATAGACACCGGGGATCGTCGTCCGCTGAGTGCCATCGATCGCGATGTAGCCTTCCGGCGTGAATGCACATCCGAGCTCCCGGGGAATATCACTGTGCTGGGCAAAGGCAGGTCGGGTATAGATTGCCTGAAGACTGACCGTGTTGCCATTTTCGAATACAATTCCTTTCAGGTATCCCTGTGCGTGATCGAGGAGTTTGATGCGGTCCTCTACGATCGGAATATTGTGCTTGCGAAGCGCTGCCGTTTGCTCGGCGGTGAGCGTGGATGCCCCATTGGTAAAAATGGTGAGGTCGTTGGTCCAGTTGGCGATCAGCGAACCAAATTCAAACGCATAGTCGCCGTTGCCGAGAATGCCTGTGGTGGCACCGCGTACTTCGTAGCCATGGCAGTACGGGCAGTGCAGCACCGATTTGCCCCAGCACTCCGCAAAGCCGGGGATGCTGGGGAAAAGATCAACCACTCCCGTAGCCAATATCAATTTGCTGGATAAGAACGTGTCTCCAGAATCAAGTCGCACCAGAAAATCATCACCCCGCTTCTCCGCATGCACCGCGAAGCCATTGATGCGCTTCACAGATGAATAATGGTCAACTTGCAGCCTGGCCAGGGAAGCGATCTCCGCTGGCGGCGTGCCATCCTGTGTAATGAAATTATGTGAATAGGGTGTGAAGCGATTGGCCGGTTTCCCCCCATCGATCATCAGCACCTTGCGCAAGGCACGGCCCAACGCCATGCCCGCGGCGAGTCCGGAATAACTGCCTCCTACAATAATTACATCAAACTTCTCTTTCATGATTTTGGTATTGATTACTGGTTGGTCGTGATAAACGGGTAAAAGAAAGGCTGCCAGGGAGCTGCATTGCACGAGGAATTGCCTTCGGCTTGAAACCACAGGGCAGCCCATCCTCTCTGTTCGTTACTTCTTTGCCGCTTCAGGAGAAAACCGCTGTAGGATCTTGTCGACGAAGGGAACACCCACAAAGACGATCCACGGCACCAGCGTGATGGTGAGTAAGAACGTCCGCTGATACAGGGGAAGGGGTGACAATGCCTCTCCAAACATGGCGAGGAACAAGGTGATGGAGGGGTAGATGACCGCCCAGATCTTGAGCGATGCCATCAATTTCATTTTTGTTTTCATAGTTATTGTGCCTTTTGTTTTTGCGTTATGCGATAGCAAAAGTAGAGGCCACGGGTTGCTCCCGGATAGGACAAAAATGAAGTCGGATGGGACTTACTGGAAGTTCTTGTGGAACCCCTCGGGCGTGTGCCCCGTAAGCTTCTTGAAGAAGCGTATGAAATACGAGACATCCTCAAAACCGAGGTGGGAAGCGATCTGGTTGACCTGGTTGGGGGTTGCCAAAAGGTAACGCCGTGCTTCGAGCAAGAGCTGGTCTTCGATGAGCTCAGCGGCGGTCTTGCCCAGCAAGCTCTTGGTAATGGAATTGAGCTGGAACGGTGAGAGGCTCAACATATCCGCGTAGGCGGATGCTTGTTTTTTGGTGCCAACGTTCACCTCCAGCAGGTGAAGAAACTTTTCCAGCTTGTCCTGCTTGTAATGATCGGGATTGGCTGGAGGGCTCTCGCCTTGTTGACGGTGCCGTAGAAACTGGATGAGAAATATCTCAAAGTTTGCTTTGATAACAGCCTCGAATCCCTCTTTCTTCGCATGGTATTCTTCGAGCATCGTTTGGAGGATGGCGTCAAGACTCCCGTTGCCGGTGGCGCTAAGTTTACAGCAGTTCTTCGTGGCGGCTTTACGCAACAATTCGGTGCCCGACTTTGACGCCAGAAACGAAAAGCTCTTGTTGAATTCCAAAAGGTATCCTTGCGTGCCGGCCTTCAGGTGAATGCTGTGAACTTGCCCCGGTCGCATGAAGAAGATGGAGTGATCGGTAACCGGGTACTCTACAAAATCGATCGTGTGGGTGCCCTTGCCCTTTCGCACAGCCAGGATGAAGTAGAAGTCGTGGCGGTGCAGGTCCTGGTTCAAGTCCTTTCCGTCAAGGACATCCCCGATGCTCCGTATCTTGAAACTGTCGAAGAGTTCCACCTTGGGCTCGCGGGGTTGTATCGACCGGATAGGGATGGTTTTCATAATCAGTCAAAAATAAGCAAACCTCCCACGCGAAACATTCCGGCTGGATCGATGGGGAGAACACCTGGAAGGGACGGTTTAACAGTTCAACGGTTTAACAGTTCAACAGTTCAGGGGTCAGGGTTCTGGGTTCTGGGTTTCGAGATCAACAGCCTGCTTCGCGAAGAGGGTTCATGGCTTTCCGGCAGAGGCGAAGGAAAAACCAAGGCGAACCAATCCTCAGCCATTTAAGGAAGGTCTTCGGTGTGGTTTTGTAAAAGGTTTCTCAGAGAGATCTCAGAGGTTTCTCAGAGAATTCTCAGAAGTTTCTCAGAGAATTCTCAGAAGTTTCTCAGAAGTTTCTCAGAGCGTTCTCCGTATTTCTCAGAGAACCTTCAGAGACGGTTCAGAAAAGGTTTAGAAAAGGTTTAGATCAGGTTCAGAGAGGCATTAGAGGAGGGTCAGGGGCCTGAAAAAAGAGGGTAATATAGGGTCAAATGAGGTCAAAGAGGGTCATTGAGGGTCACTTGGGGGAAGTGAATTTCGCGGTCCATGCACTTTTGGGTCAAGCACGGCGGTACAACCCGCCTGCCCCAGCCTTTCACTTGTCTTGCTAGCAGACAGGCAGGAGGCGGGCAGGGCGCAAGACTGACTGTGTGAAACCGACCTGATCCCGGCACCCGGACTTTGTTCCGGGGCCGGGACGGGGCTAAACAAATGTTTTATGTCTACTATTAAAAAAAGTCCTACCGAACTCGGAAGTTTTCTGGGTGAGGAACTCACGGTGAGAAAGATGAAGCGCCGTGTCGTGATCAAGAACCGTCCCAAAATGAAAATGGGACCACCGACCAAAAAGCAGGAAGGTGTTCAGGTAAGATTCCTGAAAGCAGCGAAGTACGCCAAACGGCAGAACGAGGTGGCGGAATCCCGGGCGCTATATGCCCAGGGCATCACCTCCGACAAGCGGTCAGCCTATCTCGTTGCGCTAAGCGATTACCTCAGCGCACCAAAGGTGGATGCGATCAAAGCCAACGGGTACAAGGGTGCTGTGGGCGATGTGATCATCATCGATGCCCACGACGACTTCCGTGTAGTGGGAGTGAACGTTGTGCTCCGCGGGAACGATGACGTAATCCTCGAAGAGGGCAACGCTATCCAGGATCAGGAAGATCCGAACCTCTGGAAGTACACCGCCACGGTTGCGAATCCCTCCGTCGAAGGGAGTACCATCGCAGCGACGGCGTATGACAAGCCAGGCAATGAGGGGTTGCTGGAAAAGGTGCTGTAAGTAGTCGTCCGTCATTGCCTGCAGCAATGTCAGGCGGACAAGCAGTAACTTTTAAGCCATCGGGTCATGGGATCCGGTGGCTTTTTTAATGCATTTCCAGTTTAATGCATTTCCCGCAGATCGCGCAGATTGGGCCCGCGCAGATTTGCGCAGATTAAATGCAGGAAGTTGACCAATCTAAGACTAATCAGCGCAATTCTGCGGTGTTAAAATCTGCGGTAATCAGCGGGAAATGCATTCATCCGCGAAAATCTGCGGTATTAAAATCTGCCCCCGGCACATGGCCGGGGTGCGGGAACCCATCCGCATCAAACGCACCCGACTCCGCGCCCAACCCAGCATCAACGATCTCCCCAGCCCCCAACCCCTAAAGGGGAACACTATTTCCCACGTGAGTCGTTGAACGAAATCTGACTTCCCCTTTAGCCTGCCCGCCGTATTCTATAATAACGTTGGCGGGTATCAACGGCAGGCGGGGGGCAAGGGGCCTGGGCAATGAGTGGATTAACCATACACCGACTCGTACTTATTGAGGATAACCTCACCGCAGATTTTTCCTGATCAAGATCTGCGCTAATCTGCGTGGGCTCAAATCTGCGGCAATCAGCAGGAAACCATCCGCATCAAACGCACTCGACGCGCTGCCCAAATTGTGGCTGATCATAATCTGCGCTAATCTGCGTGGGCTCAAATCTGCGGCAATCTGCGGGAACCCATCCGAATCCAACGCACTCGACCCGCTGCCCAAATTGTGGCTGATCATAACCTGCGTTAATCTGCGTGGGCTCAAATCTGCGGCAATCTGCGGGAACCCAT
>CAYMPU010000112.1:0-16996 GCA_964392375.1 uncultured Ohtaekwangia sp.
GACTTGACCCGTTTCTCCGTCACCGAAGTCCCAGGTAGTCAGTGTAGTGCCCTTAGGACCATAGAGGGTCAATCCTACCGGAAGGCCTGCATACGATTCGCCTCGGGTGGAGTAGGTCTCGACGACTATGCCGTATAGCTGTTGTGTGTTATTCGGATTGACTAATGATCCGTCATTGCACCCAATAAGTACAACCCCGATGCAAACCGCTAGGCCAAAAGTTATCTGATGGAATTTGAACACCGGAGCCTGTTAAATGGTGTGACAAACTTAAGCTAAAGGTACTCAAAAGTCAGCTGGTGGACCAAGTGGCAGTTGTGAATTCCCGAGTTCTGGACCACGTGAGCTGACTATTTCAATACCCCCACCTGCTCCGCCATCCAGTGCATGGATGAGGTAAAAGACAGGGAACCACCATGCAGTAGGCCGAGCAAAAGATTCCAGTAAGGGCGGCAATAAGTCATAACGTCCTGATCCTTCCTTAGTACAGCGAGATTGTGCTCGAAAAAGAACCCATTCCCCAGTGCCCCCCAGCCTCTCCCGAGACGGGTAGATGTTGCCCCTAATTACACCTCGTTGGCTATTTGGTCTAATCTTAGTAGATTCATAGCCTTTAATGGACACATAATGGACACATATTGGACGCATATTGGACACATAATGGATACAATCGACAATTAACCTCCTAAACAAGGCCAGAACGCATGACACGCATAACCAATAATCCCCTTCTGAAGAGCGCTAGCGGAATGCTGGGCGACACCCACTACTACCGTATGTGGCGCGGACGTATGCTCATGTGTAAAAGGCCAAAGCCGCGGGAGTCCCTTTCCCCTCTCCAAAAGAAGACCGTATCCAGGTTCACTCTGGCAACCAAGTATGCTGCAGGACAAATGAAGGATGCCGATGCCAAGGCCGCCTATCAGGAGCGCACGAATTACAGGTATCACAGCGCCTACCTGGTAGCGCTAAACGACTATCTGAATCCTCCCAGGATTGATGAAATCCGGACCCTCGACTACCGCGGTGTTGTCGGGGATTTGATCCTTGTCTCAGCTCATGATGACTTCAGCGTGGTCAGGGTAATTGTCGTGGTCATGGACAGTGACGGTGCGATTATCGAAGAAGGTGATGCCACACAATCACCTCAACGACCAGACCACTGGGAGTACCTGGCAACAACAGCGAACGCTCGGGTAAAGGGCACGAGAATCAAGGCGATGGCGTATGATAGACCGAGGAATGTGGTGGTGGCGGAAGTCGTATGCATTCGTTGAAGTGTCAACGTGTTAGAGTGTTAGAGTGTCAACGTGTTGGGGTGTCAACGTGCCCCCGGTCATTGACTCTAATGTTGGGGGTAGGCATTGCTACTTCTTTCTCTCAGTGACTTTTACTATGGCATCAAGGAGGTCATCATTTCTGTCTAAGGACACCTCCCAGAACATGATCCCGTTCAGATTTTGATCGATCGCATATTGCGTCTTCAGAGCCAGAGAGCGTTCATCATCGTGTGTAGCAAATAGCTTCTTCGCCCGGTGGTATCGATATGGCGCCTGGGAGGTCTTGTCCCAGTATACTTCGAAGCCCTCGAATCCTCTCTCCCAGTCACGGTAGTCAATGGCTTGCTTGAATTTCCCTGACTGATACAGTCCGTTGTTGATATCGGCAACATCTTCCCATACACGCGCATAGAACGCACCCCCTACGACAAGTTTGTTTCGCGGGACGCCGATCTTTATCAAGCTTTGAATGGCATTGTCGGTCGACTCTTTCTGTTTCGGATTACTGTATAGTGGTGTGTGGTGACCTGTCACCGTTGCATAACCGCCGACGAGGTCGTAGGTCATCACATTTACACGATCCACGAGGGGCATGACGGCGGCCCAGTCCACCGACTCATCGATGAACTTGGTAAACCCTCCGGCCGCGAAGCTGAGTTCATATTTGGATCCCAGGGTTTCGCGTAGCGACTGAACCAGAGCTGTAAAGTTGGGTTTGTCTTCGGCTTTGAACGGGTGTCCCGGCATCCCTTCAATGGCTGGGTATTCCCAATCGAGGTCGAGGCCGTCAGTGCCAAAGTATTGGTTAAGTGCGAGTACCGACTTTGAGAATTCTTCGCGGGCGGCAGCCGTGGAGAAGACATCCGAACAAGGTTCGCATCCGCTCCATCCTCCCAGGCTGATCATGACCTTAAGGTTAGGGTTTATGGCTTTCAGGGCCACCAATTTTCGGATCGTGGTTGTATCACGGGAGTTGTCGACGGCCAACTTGTTGCCTTTGAGGTGGCAGAAACTGAAGATGATATGGGTGAGCTTTTTGGCGGGTAGCTTGTCGACCTGGTCGGGGCCGGAGCTGTAATAGGCGATGACTTTGAAGTCGGCTGGGGCCTGGGCGTGAAGGCTTGAAATAGAAACGAAGGTAATAATGATAGCGAGGTATTTGGTCATACGGAGGAATTGTGTTGACCAATATAGTGGGAATTGGGAACTATGTGGTTGCTTCTAAACGGGGAATGCAAGTTGTTTCACAGAGTTTCACGGAGGCAGCACAGAGGGCCACAGAGAATACAAATTGCATTTCTCTGTGTAACTCTGTGAGACCTCTGCGCTTCTCTGTGCAACTTGTACTATTCGCTCCTGAGGGAATCGACAGGATTCAGCACTGCTGCCTTCACTGAGCGTGCGCTGATGGTGACCCAGGCAACAATAAGAACCACGACAGCAGCGGTGAGGAAGATGAATGGATCCAGTGTGGTGTGGTATGCGAATCCAGACAGCCATTCGTTCATGAAGTAATAGCCTGCAGGAATGGCGACAACAGAAGCGATGATGATCAACATCAGAAAATCGCGTGTAAGCATCACCACAATACCAGAGACACTGGCGCCCAGTACCTTGCGGATGCCTATTTCCTTTGTGCGGCATTCCACGGAGAATGATACCAGCGCAAATAAACCTACGCAGGCAATAGCCAATGAAAGCGTTGAAAAGATCATGAAGATTTTGGAGAAGCGTTGCTCGGTCTGATACTGAGCATTAAGCGCCTCTTCGGCGTAGCTCATATCAACAATCGTGTTGGGGAAGTGCTTCTTCCAGATGGTTGTGACCTGGTCGCGAAGATTGCTCATATTGCCATCCAGGCGCACCGTAATCGCCGAGAAGTTTCCGCGCAACAAATACATGCACGTGGGCTCTACGTTGTATTGCAACGACCGTGAATGGAAATCCTTGACAACGCCAATGATGGCCCCATCTCTCCCCTGAAAATGGAACTTCTGCCCTACCGCTTCCTCGGGCCGCTGATAGCCATAGAAGCGCGTCATGGCCTCATTGATGACAAAGCCCTTTGTTGAATCGGCTGCTGCGTTCTCCTCCTGAAAGAACCGGCCCGCGAGCAACGTCATTTGGTACACGTCCAGATAATCAAAATCCGTACGGAGACGATAGACCGTTGCATCACGATCTTTGCCCGATGCGTCGGCCATCGTTCCCACCGAATTGCCCAGCCCTCCGGCGAGATACGTATTGCTTCGGGCTACACCGGATACGCCGTGGATTTGCTTCAGCTCATTGGCAAAGGCTCCGTAATTGCTAATGACCTCACGGCTGCCGTTGACACCCATGATGAGCAAGCCATTCTGTTTGAATCCCAGATCCTGGCTCTGCATGAACTGAAGCTGGCGTTGGACCACCAGGATCCCGACAACGAGGAGAATGGTAACAGCATATTGTATGATCACCAGCGACTTGCGAAGCCAGCCACCAGAATCGGTCAGCAGTTGACCTTTCATGATGCTGGCTGGGCGAAGTGAACTCAACAGAACAGCCGGATAAGTTCCCGAGGCCACACCGACCAGCGAGGTGATTACCAGGAGGACCAGCAGGGTCTTTATCTCATAGAGATGGGCTACAGGTTTGCCGGTGATGCTCTCGAAGAGTGGCCGGGCCAGCTCAATCCACGCGAAGGCGAACAGCAAGCTGATGAGTGCAATCCACCACGACTCCGCGAGGTATTGGCCAATCAATTGTTTCTTGAAGGCCCCCATCGCTTTACGAATACCGACTTCCTTGAGTCGGCGTGATGCAAAGGCAGTAGCCATATTAACATAGTTGATACAAGCCAGCAGCAGCACCATGAATCCGACGGTTCCAAATACTACAACATAGGTAAGGCTACTGGTCTCCTGAATCTCATACTTCAGTTTCGAATGGAGGTGAATATCCGTCAGCGGCTGTGTGAAATAGGTGTAATTAATTTTCCATTCCCTGTTTTGCTTGCCCATGTATTTCTCAATGAGCTGCGGCAGCTTGGATTCCAAGGCTTGACGATCGCTACCTTCCCGCTGAAGCACGTAGGTAAAGTAACCATTGTTGTACCAGTCATATCCCCTGGGGTCGGCTGGGTTATTCACATCGTACGTTGCCCAGGAAATCAGTGCCTGGTATTTGAAATGGGAGTTCGTGGGGCAGTCTTCGATGATGCCCGTTACGGTATACGCCTTCCCTTTGCCTTCCGGGTCTTGCAGGAAAATGTTGAGTTGCTTACCCAGCGGGTCTACATCGCCAAAGTAACGCTTCGCCATGGTCTCACTCAGGATAATCGCATAGGGCTCGTTGAGAGCAGTGCGCTTATCGCCAGCTATCAAACGAAAGCTGAACATATCGAGGAACGACGGATCAGTCATCAACAGGTAGTCTTCCATGAACTGCTTGTCGCCGTTCTGAACAATAGCATCGTTGTTGTCCATGATGAGGGCATTCTCTACTTCGGGCAAATCGCTCATCAAAGCCTTGCGCAGCGGAACGGGAGTCACGGCCTGCTCCATATGATCGGATTCTGAATCGAACGTTGCGCTCACGCGATAGATGCGGTCGGCCTTTTCATGGAAGCGGTCGAAGCTCAACTCATCATAAACCCAGAGCCCGATCAGCGTAAAGCAGGCAAGGCCTACCGACAATCCAAAAGCGTTCAAGACAGTATAGCCTTTGTGCTTCAGAAGGTGACGGAAGGTTGTAATGAGGTAATTCTTCAGCATAGGGCGTTGGGTTTCCTCCTTCCATAGACAAAGGCCATTCCAGACAGAAAAGCCTCAATTCAGTCTGAATGAGAGGGTGTCTGATTGACTATTGTACACTGACGATCAATGGCGTTCGATTACGGGCGCGGGGTTTGGGTCGATGGATTACAGCCGAATGTCTACCATTTGCTCAATTGGAGACCTTTGACCACCATGAGCGTAACCCCACATTCTGGTTGTGGAATACAGGCGACCTGTATAGCTTGTAAAGCCATTCATTCCATTCGATGCTATCCCTTCGTTCATCCATGCGGTCTTTCGCAGCTTTCGTGCTGGCATTTCTTGCGCAGCCAATTCTCGCGCAGCATAGCGAGTATTTCCCCGATCCAGATACCGAAATCCACCGCCGCCTCGAAGACTGGAAAGATCTTAAGTTCGGCTTGCTCATGCACTGGGGAACCTATAGCCAATGGGGCATCGTGGAAAGCTGGAGCATTTGCCCGGAAGATGTAGGTTGGGCCATCGGTGGACAGAAGCCGGGGGTGGCAGACGGTTACATCGAGTACGTGAGGAAGTACGAAGAGCTTCCAAAGACTTTCAATCCGGAAAAGTTCAACCCCGACCGCTGGGCGGCTGCTGCAAAGGAAGCCGGCATGAAGTACATGGTCTTCACCACCAAACACCACGATGGCTTCGCGATGTTTGATACGAAGTACTCGGACTATAAAATCACCAATACGCCCTTTGCAAAAGATCCTCGAAGTAATGTGACCAAAGAAGTATTCGACGCGTTCCGCAAAGAGAACTTTTGGATCGGGGCCTACTTCTCAAAGCCCGACTGGCATTCTGATTACTACTGGTGGAAGAAGTTCCCGCCGACCGACCGCAACTGCAACTACTCCATTGCCAAGCATCCGCAACAATGGCAGAAATTCATTGAGTTTACGCACAGCCAGATCAACGAACTCGTCTCCGACTATGGCAAAGTGGACATCCTTTGGCTGGACGGTGGCTGGGTAAGGAAGAAATCCGATGAAGAGGGTAACGCAGAACTCGTGGATGTGTATGACGGCAGTCGTTGGTTTAGGAATCCGCAGAGCCAGGATATCAATATGGCGGGCCTGGTCAAGATGGCACGGGCCAAACAACCCCATCTCATCGTTGTAGACCGTGCCGTGCCTGGCGTCCACCAGAACTACCTCACGCCGGAGCAACACATTCCCGATGAAGGTCTGCCCTATCCATGGGAAACGTGTATGACCATGGCCACTAGCTGGAGCTATGTCCCCAATGACAAGTACAAGCCCACGAATGAGATTATCGAGAAGCTTGTGGATATTGTCAGCAAGGGTGGAAACTATTTGCTCAATATAGGCCCCGGCCCGGACGGTGAGTTTGATCCTGTGGCTTATGAGCGGTTAAAAGAAATCGGCGCGTGGATGAAGGTAAACGGGGAAGCCATTTATGGAACGCGCATGCACTCGGTATTCAAGGACGGCGAAACCGTCCGGTTTACGCAAAGCAAGGATGGAAAGACGAAGTACATCTTCCTCTTTGAATTCCCAACCAGCAAGGTCGTGCTCACCAAGACCACTTTCTCAAAAGGCACCCGGCTGGAAGTGCTGGGAAGTAATTCCAAAGTCACCTGGAAGCCAGCTGCGCAAGGAGTAGAAATCGTGCTGCCCGAATCGGCAAGGTCTGCAACCGATCAAGTATGGGTGATCAAAGTAAGGAATTGATAGATGAAGACATCGATCATAACATGCTGTATTTTAGTAAGTTATTTACTTGCAATATCAGTAACTGTCTATGGTCAAACAGCACCCTACAAGAACGCAGCACTCCCCGTGGAAACACGTGTGCGGGACTTGTTGTCGCGAATGACGCCTGAGGAGAAGTTCCGGCAACTCTTCATGGTTCCCGGCGATTTGGGAGCCGATCCCGACATTTTCAAATCAGGCATTTTTGGGTTCCAGGTAAACACGTTGCCAACCGCAACGGGTCCAACAGGGCAAACGCTTCGGTATAGTCCAGGAAAGAGTGCCCTCCAGACGGCGGAGAAGATCAATAGTATTCAGAAGTACTTTGTTGAAAAATCAAGATTGGGCATCCCGATCATCGCCTTTGATGAGGCCCTGCATGGACTGGTTCGGCAAGGTGCAACGGTATTCCCTCAGGCTATTGGGCTGGCTGCTACATGGGACACGGAGCTCATGGACAAGGTAGCAGGAGCCATTGCTTTGGAATGCCGTGCTCGAGGTATACGTCAAGTTCTTTCCCCTGTCGTCAATCTTGCGACGGATGCTCGTTGGGGGCGTGTTGAAGAAACGTACGGTGAAGATCCTGTTCTGGCAACCGCCATGGGAGTGACATACGTAAAGGCGTTTGAGCGTCTGGACGTTGTCACAACACCCAAACACTTTGCGGTTAACCATGGCGCTGGTGGGCGCGACAGTTATCCGATCGATATGAGTGAGCGCCTATTGGAGGAAACCTATTTCGTCCCCTTCAAGGCATGCATCCAGCTGGGTGGTTCACGCAGCATCATGACAGCCTACAATTCGCTCAACGGTCGACCTGCATCATCCAATGCGTGGTTGCTCAACGAAAAGTTGAAGAAAGAATGGGGCTTCAAGGGGTTTGTTATCTCGGATGCCAATGCAACGGGCGGTGCCAATGTGCTGCACTTCACGGCCACCGGCTATGAGGATGCCGGCGCTCAGGCTGTGGCCAATGGGCAGGATGTCATCTTTCAAACGGACATTGATCATGCAAAACTCTACCAGGCTCCGCTTCTTGACGGACGAGTTCGTCCAGCGGTTCTGGACAGCGCTGTGGCCCGCGTGCTACGAACTAAATTTGATCTAGGGCTATTTGAGGACCCTTATGTGGGGCCAGGGCTGGCTGGGCGACTGACCTATGATGGCAAATTGGCCAAGGAGGCTGCCATGAAATCGGCTGTGCTGCTGAAAAACGAGAAAGCCGTGCTCCCACTTTCTCCTGCAGTGAGAAGTATTGCCCTTATTGGCACGGATGCGGTTGAAGCGCGGTTGGGTGGATACAGTGGACCTGGCAGCAACACCATCCACTTGCTCGATGGGCTGAAGAAGGTCCTTAATGAATCACAGGTTGTGCAATATGCTGAGGGATGCGGGAGAACCCAAGTGTCATGGCTTACAGTGGATGGTTCATACCTGTTTTCACACGACAAGGGTAAGCGCGAAAACGGGCTGAAAGGTGAATACTTCAACAACATTACCCTGTATGGAACGCCGGTGCATACCCGAACTGATCCCTCGATCAACTTTCATTGGACGCTTAGCCCCCCACACCCGAACGTAAACTATGATTTCTTCTCGGTACGCTGGACGGGTACTTTGCAATCGCCGGCAACCGGTTCGTACCAATTGGGCATTGAGGGTAATCATGGTTACAAGCTGTACCTCGACGGACAGATACTGATTGACACCTGGGACAAACCTTCGTATTCAACCACGCTGGCTGATGTTGTGCTGGAGAAGGGCAAGGCGTATGCATTGAAAATTGAATACAAGGAACCTTCTGGAAATTCACGATTCAAATTGATTTGGACCGTGGGAGTACAAGACACGTCAGACGAGAAGATTTCCGAGGCCGTGGGGCTAGCCATGAAGAGTGACATCGTCATTGTGGCTGCGGGCATAGAGGAAGGCGAAGGATTAGACCGCAGCAGCCTCGCCCTTCCTGGAAAGCAGGAAGAGATGATCCTAAAGTTAGCGGCAACGGGTAAGCCGATCGTGGTAATCCTTTTTGGTGGTGGAGCCATTACCATGATGCGCTGGCTTGACAAGGTCGATGGCGTACTGGACGTCTGGTATCCTGGCGAGGCTGGTGGAGAGGCCATTGCTGAACTGTTATCGGGAAAGATCAGTCCATCAGGAAAACTGCCGATTACATTTCCATTGCATGAGGGACAGCTGCCATTGACCTACAATCACAAGCCAACTGGCCGTAACGATGACTATCGCGATGGTAGCGGAAAGGCTCTCTTCCCTTTCGGATACGGACTAAGCTATACCCGGTTTGAATATTCCGATTTGAAAATTAGTCGCGTCGTTGTCAATGGAAAAGAGACAATTATCGCCGGCTTCCGAATAAAGAACACAGGGAGTGTCGAGGGAGCCGAAGTTGCGCAACTTTACATTCATGACGAACTGGCTTCTGTTGTTCGCCCGGTCAAAGAACTAAAGGGCTTTCAGCGAATCCATCTTAAACCGGGTGAAGTAGCAAATGCCGCCTTCCACATGGCCATGGATGATCTTAGCCTGCTTGATGAGCACATGAAGCGTATGGTTGAACCGGGTGCTTTCCGGATAATGATCGGGAGTTCGAGCGAGGATATCCGTTTGCGAGAGGTGGTCCACGTGAAATGAGAGCCGTTTACCTGAATTATCTCCAATGAAGAAATCAGTACTCAGCATCGTCATGGCATCCAGCCTTCTTTGGTGTCAGGCGCAATCCAAAATAGACCCGAAAGACATCCGGGACAAGATGCAGTGGTTCGCGGGCGCCAAACTCGGCATCTTCATTCATATCGGCATTTATGCTGTTGACGGCGTTGATGAGTCGTGGAGCTTCTACAACCGCAAGGTGTCACACACAGACTACATGAAGCAGCTGAAGGGCTTTACCCTGAAGAAGTACAACCCCGCAGCATGGGCCGATCTGATTCAGGAAAGTGGTGCACGGTATGCCGTGATTACCACCAAGCACCACGATGGTGTAGCCATGTATCCTACGAAAATGAATCAGCTCAGTTCGGTAAGCGCAACGCCATCAAAGCGGGATGTCATTAAGCCACTCTTTGAGGAGCTTCGCAAGCGCAACCTGAAATGCGGCGCCTACTTCTCGTTGATCGACTGGACACATCCCGACTATCCTGGATTCTTGAAAGACAGTGCCCGTTACACAATCGAGTCTGACTTAGCCCGGTGGAATCGGTTCCGGACGTTTTTTCAGGGCCAACTTGATGAGATCGGTGCGATGTATAACCCAGACATTTGGTGGTTTGACGGTGACTGGGAACACAGTGCCGAGCAGTGGGAGTCCGAGAAGATTCGAACGACGCTCCTGAAAAGGAATCCGGCTGCCATCATCAATGGACGCCTGGCGGGTTACGGAGACTATGTGACGCCAGAACAGAATGTACCCGTAGAGACCCCTTCCTACCCCTGGTGGGAACTTTGCATGACCATCAATAACAACTGGGGCTACCAGCATACGGATACCAACTGGAAGACGCCCTATGAGATCATCACCATTTTTGTTGACGCCGTTTCGCATGGCGGGAACCTGCTGCTGGATATTGGGCCAAAGGAAGATGGCACCATTCCAGAAGAGCAGATTCTTGTATTGAAAGAACTTGGTGCCTGGAATCGGCGCAATGAAGAAGCGGTCTTCAACACGGTGGCGGGAATCCCACACGGTCATTTCTCCGGTCCCACTACCCTGTCGCGAGACTCAACTACCCTGTATCTTTTTCTTCCCGGCAAGACCAGCGGACAAATGGTCATCAAAGGGCTTGACAACAGCATCAAGGAAATCACGGTATTGGGGAATGGGACAAAACTTCAGCATAAGGTCGTTGGTAAGATATCGTGGAGTCACGTGCCGGGTTTGGTTTACATCACAGTGCCCGAAGGGGTTCAGGATACCTATGTAACCGTCTTGCAAGTGAAGCTGGATAAGGCGGTAAAGTTGTATCGTGGCCGTGGCGGGTTTGATTAGGGTTGCACGGAGTTGCACAGAGGGGCACAGAGAAATACAATTGGATCTCTTCTTCGGGAAATGAACTCACCCCCGCATCTCAATCAACTCATCATAATTCGCCTCAAACATCCGGCGGTATTCCTTTCCGTACCACTCCATTGCATCCGGCTTATCGTTCACCAGGTTTGTGCTCTTGGTCGAGGCTTCGTAGGCATTGTAGCGGGCAGCCGCAAACATGAGCGCGGCACCTATTCGTTCCAGTGACTGGGTCTTACTGAATTCGTTCGCCAGCGCGATGAACCGGTCGGCCATTTCTTCGCGGGGAATCTCCGTGTTGGGGGTGCTCATGTGATGATAGTCTGGTTTAATGAACTACTTCTTCGACCAGGGAAACCGAAGGTCTACATTCTTAACACTCTCGATCCTGAACAAGAGCATGGGCAAGGTGAGCCCGACAGAAAGCACAAGAAGCACAAAAAGTGTAGTCGACGCATTGTGAATGGTTTTGGTCAGCAGGACACTATCGGCGGAATCAATAAACCGGATCAGCCCAAGCATGGTTCGGTAGGCGATCGATCCTGGCACCAATGGGATTATGGCAGGTATGGAGATGATGAGTGGCGGAACGTGACTTAGGTGGGCAAAGGGAATGCTCGCGAATCCGACGGCAGACGCAGCGATCCAGGATGCGAATATCATTCCGGTGCCCATCTCTCCCATCATGGTGAACTTTATGAGGCCTGCCAGAAAACCGCATAGATATACAGATATCAGCGCGGCCCGAGGTGTACTGAACAGTACACCAAAACCTACGGCAGCACAACCGCACCAGAAGGCATTGGCAAAAATGTGAAGCCAGGCATCCATCAGGCGATGTTGAAAATGTACAGTATGAAAGACAATCCGAGAGCAATGGCGAACGCGTGGACAAAAGCATAAACGCCGCGATCAATAGCGTTGATGATGTATCCGTCCATCAGGTCGATGAACGACATGATCAGCGGTACGCCCGGGATAAGAAAGAGAATACTGGTCGCAAAGGCATGTTCAAAACCGATGGCTGGTAGTATCTTTGATATCAGGCTTACGATGAGCGTTGCCCAGGCGGCGCCACAAAAGGTAACGAGGTACGGATTGTACTTCATCCTGAGCATCTTTTGGCGGACGAAGAGGCCGGAAATGGTGGCGACGAGCGTTGCACCCATTTCAATCAAGGTACCGCCAAACGTATAGCACAACGAAATGCCAGCGAGGCCAACCAACGCCAGTTCAACATTGCGTGGGTAGCGAATGCTTTTCATCACCTTGCTGAAGGCATTGCGTAGTTCATCTAGAGGAACGGGTTTCTCCACAACATCCCAGCTCAGTTTGCTGATGCCGGATATCACCGTGAAATCCACACCGGGCATCGATGAAATGCTCCTTGATCCTGTGAAGGCGTGCTCATCGCCATGCTTCCTATCAAGTGTTAACGAAATGGTGCGTGTACCCAGGTCGGGATGTGCTTCATAGCCGTAGGCTTCCGCAATGCGCTTCAAGTTCTTGGTTACCCGCGTACTCCCCGCCCCTGCATGCAGCAGCGAGGCGCCGATGCGAAGCAGAATATTGCCGAGTTCAGCGGGTTCACCGGTTTGCTTGTCCACGACTCCCTATTTCTTCTTGATATATAACTTATCGTAATATTCCTCCAGCATGCGTTTCACAGCAAACTGGTCTTTGGTGCTGAGGATACTGGCGCGCATCATGCTTGTCCACAGATTCCTGCCTTCATAGTAGGTGGGAATCACCTGATCCAGAAGCACCTGGTACATGGCTTTTTGGTCATGGGCGTCGAGCTTCTTTTCTTCCTTGTTCTCGTAGCCATCGCCGAACTGCCAGCCGTTCACACCGTGGTCACACGCTTCGGGCCACCATCCGTCGAGGATGCTCATGTTGAGTACGCCGTTCATCGCTGCTTTCATGCCTGAAGTACCGCTCGCTTCCTGCGGTCGGCGCGGGTTGTTCAGCCACACATCGGAACCACGCACCAGCATGTTACCGATGTTCATATCATAGTTCTCCAGGAACACCACCGAATTGGGATACTCACGCGTGATCGAGAGGATATTTTCAACGATTTCCTTCCCCTTGTCGTCCAGCGGGTGCGACTTGCCAGAGAAGATGATCTGTACTTTACCCGTTTTGAAAAGCCCATCTACCTTCTTGCGGTCGCTGAAGATGAAGTCACTGCGCTTGTAAGGCACGGCGCGGCGGGAGAAGCCGATAAGTAAGGAGTCCTCCTTTAATTGGACACCGGTTCTTTCTTTAACGAATGCAATCAACTTGCGTTTATTGGCCTGATGAGCACTCCAGAGGTCTCCGCCCTTTTCAGCGGCCTCCAGCATTTTAGGATCGACCCATGTCGGGCGGTGAATGGCGTTGGTGATCCCAATGATCGAAGAACGGTTCTTCACCTTGCTCCACATCTTGTTGGCTGTTACGGCATGCAACTGAGCTACCGCGTTGGAGTTTCGGGACAACCGCAGTGCCCCTACCGTCATATTGAATGGCGATCCACCCAGATCGGCCAGTTTCTTTTCGTTGAAGACACCATTATCGGCACCCATGTACATCATGCGTGGGATGTAGTGTGACTCGTTGCCCTGCACGACGGGAGTATGCGTTGTAAATACTATTTCGTCGCGTGTGGCTTTTAGCGCTTTGGCATACGTTGCACCTTTCTTTACTTTCTCACGAACGAGCTCGAAGCCCGCAAACAGCGCATGGCCTTCGTTGAAGTGATAGACGTCGGTCTTAATACCGAGAGCACGCAGCGCGCGTACGCCTCCGATGCCCAGCACCATCTCCTGGGCGATGCGTTCCTCGCCAAACCAGCCATACAGTTGACCGGTAATCCAACCGTCCTCATTTCCCGGAACGTCGGTGTCGAGGAGATAGAGCGGCACCGTTCCGTGGGTATCGTCAAGCCAAACCTTACACTTGACATCGCGGTTGCGGATCTTCACCGTCACCATGACGCCGGTGTCTTTCAGAAAGGGGTACTTATAGATGGGATAGGTATCGAGTACTTTGTTTGCTTTCGTGATCTGTTGATCCCCATATCCCTGCTTCCACTTAATGCCTATACCAACCATTGGGTAGCCGTGGTCCTTGGCTCCTTTCATATAGTCACCGGCGAGGATTCCGAGTCCGCCGGCGTAGAGTTTGAAGTCCGATTGAAGGGCGTATTCCATACAGAAGTAGGCGACGCGGGGTAAGCTTTTTTCTTTCTTTGCCATGGTTGATGCTTGAATTGCGTGAGGTGCCAAAAATAGTCATTTCAGGCTCATGGCACGTGATTTCCGTCACCTTTTCAGAGGTTTCCACGGTGTACCTTGCTGCCGGATAGAAAGTACCTTTGGTGCGTAATCCTATGACCATGTCACATCCTGCGAAGGCGCGTCTTGCCACAGAAAATCCAGAAAGCTTCTTTGCCGCTATTGCATCGAACATTGTCGGTCACGATCAGACCTTTGAAGGACCTTCAGGGAAGCAACGGCTGATCTACGCCGATTGGATTGCCTCGGGAAGGTTGTATGAACCTATTGAGGATCTCCTATCCCATCGCTTTGGAAAATGGCTTGGGAATACCCATTCGGAAGCCAGCATTACTGGGGAGGCTATGACATTGGCCTACAAGCAAGCGCGCAAAATCATCAAGAAGCATGTGCATGCAGGCCCGGATGATGTTATCATCGCACAAGGCAGCGGTATGACCGGGGCGGTGGCCAAACTCCAACGAATACTCGGGCTACACATTCCCGAAAAAGCCAAACCATTCTACACACAGCCTGCTGCAGAACGCCCGGTGGTCTTTCTCACCCACATGGAGCATCATTCCAACCAAACATCATGGCTCGAATGTGAGGTGGATGTGGTGATCATCCCTCCTGGCGACGACCTGAGAGTAGATCACAAGAATCTCGAGGCGGAGCTTTCCAACTACGCTGATCGAAAGAACAAGATTGGTGCCTTTACGGCATGCTCGAATGTTACGGGCATTTCTACGCCATACCACACCCTGGCCCGCATCATGCATCGGCACGGTGGATTATGCTTTGTGGACTTTGCCGCTTCCGCGCCTTATGCGGATATGAACATGCATCCGAAAGATGCTGATGAGGCCCTGGACGCGATTTTCTTCTCTCCGCACAAGTTCCTGGGTGGCCCGGGAAGTTCCGGTGTTCTGATTTTTAACAAGAAGCTTTACGCCAATCGCGTCCCCGATCAGCCCGGCGGAGGAACTGTGCTGTGGACAAACCCCTGGGGAGAGCATCACTATTTTGAAGATATCGAGACGCGGGAAGACGGCGGGACACCCGCATTCATGCAGACCATCCGGGCAGCACTGGCTGTCAAGTTGAAAGAACGGATGGGTGTGCAGAGGATGGCACAGCGGGAGGCTGACCTTTTGGAACTGGCTTTTGATCGACTTGTCGCCATACCGGGTTTGCATCTCCTGGCACCCAACGTCAGAGAGCGTTTGGGCATACTGTCATTCTACATTGAAAAGCTTCATTACAATTTCGTTGTGCGGGTGCTGAGCGATCACTTTGGCATACAAGTACGGGGCGGGTGCTCGTGTGCGGGAACGTATGGCCACTACCTGCTGCACGTTGATCGGGAGTACTCGCATCAAATTACCGACAAGATCGATTCTGGTGATTTTTCCGAAAAGCCCGGATGGGTTCGGTTATCCCTACACCCGGTGATGACCCGTGAGGATGTCATCTTTATCCTGGATGCGATTGAGCAGATCGCCTTACACCCTGAACGCTGGGAGCATTTGTACAGGTATGATCTGCACACCAATGAGTATTACCCGCTCATGGAATCAAACAAGATCAAGCTGCACGTTGATCAGTGGTTTGATCTGGATTAGCCGCGATGTGCTTTGCCCAAGAAATCAATCCTCTTTCAGGCTTTCTGCAGGATTGACCAATGCCGACTTCACGGCTTGGTAACTGATGGTGACCATAGTAAACAAGCCTATGATAAGTCCTGCATAAAGGAAGGGTGCAGCATTCAGAGGCACCCGGAAAGCAAATGATTGAAGCCACTCGCGCATCATATACCAGGCTATAGGAGTACCGATGAGCAACGCAATAAGCACGAGCAGGGCGAAGTCTTTGGAGAGGAGTTGAACAATGCTGGTGGCTGTAGCACCCAGAACCTTTCGCACACCAATTTCTTTGGTGCGCTGATTGGCTGTATACGCTGTCAGCCCAAATAGCCCCACACAGGCAACAATGATGGCAATCAGCGTGAATGTCGACAGCAAATTGCCGGAAGCTTGTTCGGTTTCATACAGCGTCTTCAGTCGACTATCCAGGAAATTGTAAGTGAACGGTTCATTGGGTACCATTTCCCTCCATTTGGCCTCCAGCGCGGTGAGTGTACGTTCAGCATTCGCCATGTCCACCCGGATCACCAGAGCGCTCTGAAAGGATTGCTGTCCCTCGGTGCTCATGATGACCAGCGGTGCAATTTCGAGATGCAGTGACTCAAAGTTAAAGTCTTCGACTACGCCAACAATGGTATACTGTAAGGTTGTTGTCGGGTTAACGTTGTTGGTTAAGATGGTACCTACCGGGTTCTTGAGGTTAAGGGCTCTGGCGGCACGCTGATTAATCACCACCGACAAGGTATCATGGTGATCCGTGTCAAACCAACGACCCTCGGCGATCTTAAGGTTCATCGTTTTGGCAAAGTTATCGTCGGCATTGAATCCTTTCGGCGTGAAGACCTCTTCAGATCCCGCCAAGCGAAATAACATACCGTAGTAGTAACCACCGGGCACGGCGCTGCTGCCTCCCACATCGATCACACCCGGTATTCGGCGTAGCTCATTGTGGATGGACGCAGCTCGGTCACCTTCTGTATTGTAGTTGATCACCAGAATGCTCTCCTTCTCAAATCCCAATGATTTGCTCTGCATGAATTCCAACTGGTCATACACGATGAGCGTGGCTGAAATGAGAATGATGGAAATGGTAAACTGGAATACCACCAGTCCGTTCCGCAACCAATTTCCCATGGCCGAGGATTGGAATTTTCCTTTGAGTACGAGAACGGGTTTCAGCGAGGAAATGTAGAATGCAGGATAAAGCCCGGAGACGAGTCCCAGCAACAGGGTGACACTCAGGAGCGCGATGATGGCCACCGGATTATTGGCAAGGTGCAAGGTCGTCT
>CAYMPU010000113.1:0-17617 GCA_964392375.1 uncultured Ohtaekwangia sp.
GCCAGCGCTGAGTTGGCAAATCATAAAGAGCAGGTGGGTCGCATCGGCAAGCCCATCGACAAGACCGAGTGGCAGATGACGCCGCAGACGGTGAATGCGTACTACGACCCGACGAAAAACGAGATTGTGTTTCCTGCCGCCATTCTGCAGCCTCCTTACTTTGACCTGAATGCAGAAGATGCCGTGAACTACGGTGCGATCGGTGCTGTGATCGGTCACGAAATCGGTCACGGATTTGATGACCAGGGAAGTACATTCAATGGGGATGGGGTATTGAAAGACTGGTGGACGGAAAAAGACAAGGAAGAATTCAAGAAGCGCACCAGTTCGCTGGTCAGTCAGTACAATGAATTCAAAGTGTTCTCCGACCTGAATGTAAACGGCGAGTTTACGCTGGGTGAGAATATCGGCGACCTCGGTGGCCTGAGCATCGCGTTGAAGGCGTACAAGATGAGTCTCAACGGCAAGGAAGCACCGGTGATGGATGGTTTTACCGGCACGCAACGGGTATTCCTGGGCTGGGCTCAGGGCTGGAGAGGCAAATCCCGTGAGCAGTCACTGCGCATGCAGGTGAACACCGATCCCCACTCGCCATCGCTGTTCAGGGTCAATGGTGTTGTCCGCAACATCCCCGACTTCTACGACGCCTTCGGCATAAAGCCCGGCGACTCACTGTACCTCGCTCCGGAGCAGCGTGTGAAGATTTGGTAATAAAGCATTACCCATTAAGAAACTCCTACGTGTTCTGATTCTTGTATTCGGTGCTGGCTTTGCCACCGCGCAGAATAGATTTGAACCTGTTTATTTCACTCCCAATGACGGACAACGCACGACCTGCGAGATCCGTGATGTGGATTGGAGGGGCTATCCAAAATCGTTTGCGGACCGAGCGGCTGGCAGCATAGCGTCAAAGGATGAGCAGATCGGGAATATTTCGGAATTCGGGATCGATGGCGCGGTTGTCTACAGTAAATATACCGTGGATATTAGCCGGTCGGTTGATACCATTTCGCGGATTGATGATAGCTCGAACCGCACAATGGGAGTGTTCAACCTGACGGTGCGCCCTGGCTTGACCTTCAATTCTCTCAAAAGCGGACCCGCGGATTACGGCAGTGTGCCTTCTTTTCGTATCGGATTTGAGATCGAAAAAGTACTTCCCTTCAGCAAAGGGCTTTGGGCAGTAACATTTGAACCGGCTTACCAAAGTTATTCGAGCACCAGAGGAATAATTTCCATTGACTACAAGTCGATTGATCTGGGTATAAATTTCCGCCGATACTTCTTTTCTGGGGAGTCCGGGAAATTTTATGTGAACGCAGGATTCGTTTATGGTATTCCTCTGGCTGTAGATCAGTCGTTCAAGGTTTGGGGCACTGTGGGGTCGATAGTTACTTCGGGTGCAAACGTTGAGGTAGGCGCCGGCTACGTGATGAAACGACTCTCTGCCGAGCTCAACTACGCCTTCGGTCGCGACATCCTGACCACCATTAGTGAGTCGAGCTACGGGGGTCCCTCACTTATCGTTGGGTATAGGCTTTCGAAATAGATAGATTCTGATTTCAGATTATTCCATTGACGGCTCGTTTCACAAAAGGGGCAGGTGGGAGTTGAGGGAATGATGCGATTTTTTTTTGGAAAAGTCTATAAACATTTGCTAGTTTTAAAAACCTATGAAGAAGTTCAACCTTGTTCTGATCCTTGTGTTCGGCGCGGGCTTTGTTTCCGCGCAGATCAAATTTGAGCCCGGATACATTATTTCCAATGACGGCCAGCGGATGGCGTGTGAGATTCGGAACATGGACTGGAAGAGTAACCCCAAGTCCTTTGAATACCGTTCCGTAGGCGGTACCGAATCGAAGACGGAGGGCATAGAAAATGTCGCAGAGTTTGGGGTCACCGGAGGTTCTACCTACCGCCGGCACACCGTCAACATCGACCGGTCGACAGACATCATTGAACGGATGGATGCGAACCGCAATCCTGTATTTGCCAGCGAAACACTATTTCTCCGCTTGTTGATTGATGGGAAGGCGGCGTTGTACCAGTACGAGGATGGAAACCTGCTCCGTTTTTTTTACAGCGTGGAGCAAGCGCCTGTGCAGCAGCTGGTGTACAAGAGGTACCTGGTGGGCGAAAGCGGTGGACAGGCGGGTCAGAATGATCAATACAAGCAGCAGATCCTGAATGAAATGAAGTGCGCCACCATCTCTCAGAAAGACATTGAGCGTATTAGCTACCGGAGAGACGACCTCATGAAGGTGTTTAAGAAATTCAATGAGTGCCAAGGCGCGTCGGTGGCCACCAATGAAGAGGTTTCGCAACCGGCCAAGGTAAACTTGAGGATCCGCCCCGGGCTTACGTATAATTCTTTAAAAATCAGCGATGGCATACAGACGACCGATTTTGGCAGTGCTGCATCGTTCCGCATAGGCTTTGAAGTTGAGACCGTGATGCCGTTCAACAAGGGTCTTTGGGCCATTGTGGTAGAGCCGGCTTACCAGAGTTATTCTTCGAAGAGTGGTTCTGTCACCGTCGACTACAAATCCATCGATTTCGGTGTTGCCGTCCGCCGCTACCTAATGGTCAGTGGCGATAACAAACTGTACGCCAGTCTGGGATTTGTATACGCACTTCCGCTGGCTGCCGATAAGGCCATACAGTTTCCGGGGTTTTCCCTCAAGGCCTCTTCCGCTGTCAATGCAACTTTGGGTGTAGGCTATATCATGAACCGGTTCTCGGCGGAGATCAACTACGCCTTCAAACGTGGTATCATGGGTGATTATTCATTTTATACCTCCAACTATAGCGGACCCGCGTTCATTGTGGGCTATAGGGTGTCGAAGTAGACACGACTGGCTGGGCTTAGGCTGGAGAGGTAAATCACGTGAGCAGTCACTGCGGTGAATATCGATCCTTACTCGCCATCGCTGTAGGGTCAATGGTGTTTTCCGCAACATCCCCGACTTCTACGACGCCTTCGGTATGAAGTCGTTCGACTCGCTTTATCTCGCTCCGGAACAGTGTGTGAAAATTTTGTAGAACAAACAATTCCTAATCATAATGAAGAAGATAACGCTCATCACCTTCCTTGTTCTGGGAGCAGGGTTGGTATCCGCGCAGTACAAATTTGAACCCGGATACCTCATTTCGAACGACGGCCAGCGTATGGCCTGTGAGATTAAGGACATGGACTGGAAAAGTAACCCCAAGTCCTTTGAATACCGTTCCGTAGGCGGTACCGAATCGAAAACGGAAAGCATGGAAAATGTCGCTGAGTTTGGGATCACAGGAGGCTCTACCTACCGCCGGCACACCGTCAACATCGACCGGTCGACAGACCTCGTTGAACGGTTGGACGGGAACCGCAATCCCGTATTTGCCAGAGAAACGCTGTTTCTCCGCTTGTTGATCGATGGTAAGGCGACACTATACCAATACGAAGATGGAAACCTGCTTAGGTTTTTTTATAGTGTAGAGCAATCGCCTGTGCAGCAGTTGGTGTACAAGAGGTATCTGGTGGGCGAAAGCGGTGGACAGGCGGGACAAAATGATTTGTACAAGCAGCAGATTCTGAATGAATTGAAGTGCGCCTCCATCACCAAGAGTGACATTGAGCGGATCAGCTACCTGAGGGATGACCTCATGAAGTTATTCCAGAAATTCAATGAGTGCCATGGCGAGTCGGTCGCTACTAATGAGGTAGTAAAACAACCTGGCAAGGTTAACTTGAGGATTCGGCCAGGGCTAACGTACAATTCCTTTAAGTACAGCAGCAGCGTACAGAATGTAGATTTTGGAAGCTCGGCATCGTTTCGGATTGGCTTTGAAATCGAGACCGTCCTGCCGTCCAATAAAGGGCTTTGGGCCATTGTGGTGGAGCCAGCTTACCAGAGTTATTCTTCGAAGAGTGGTTCAGTAACCATCGACTACAAATCCATCGACATGGGCATTATTGTCCGACGCTACCTGCCGGTCGCTGGTGAGAACAAACTGTATGCTAGTCTTGGACTTGTATACGGACTTCCATTGAGTGCTGACACAGCCATTAAGTACCCTGCATTTACCCTAAAGGTATCCTCCGGTATCAATGTAACATTGGGGGTAGGCTATATTATGAACCGGTTCTCGGCGGAGATCAACTACGCGTTCAAACGTGGTATCATGGGTGATTATTCACTTTATACCTCCAACTATAGCGGACCCGCGTTCATTCTGGGCTATAGGGTGTCGAAGTAGACACGACGGGGTTCGTTCTTTATTTTTGCTGATCACGGTTGATCAGGATAATCCCTATTTTCGTTGGTCGAACGGAAGGTATTGAGTAACTCAACACGCATGACGTCCCATCGATCATTCAACCGGCGTTTTTTGATGCTTTCCGCGATGGTAGCCGTTTTACTGTATGGCCCTCTTCTTGCGCAAGACCGGGGGCGCGCCAGAGATTTCGGGGTGAAGATCGGTGTGCTGCCTACGGGAAAGATGAACGCGATCACAGACGTGGCAGGTGTTATGGTTGGCCAAATGACCTTGTCGTATAAGTCGGTACGCACAGGCATCACCGCGATTCTTCCGCATGAGGGTAACCTGTTTCAGGAGAAAGTTCCCGCAGCTGTTTATGTGGGTAACGGCTTTGGCAAGTTGGCAGGCAGCACGCAGATCGATGAACTCGGCAACCTGGAAACGCCGATCGTACTGACCAACACACTGAGCGTGGCCGCTGCTATGGATGCGCTCGTGGAGTATACCCTGCAACTTCCCGGAAATGAAAATGTCCAATCCGTAAACGCCGTTGTCGGGGAGACCAACGACGGGTACCTCAGCGACATTCGCTCCCGGCCCGTGGTGAAAGCGGATGTGATCAAGACGATTACGAATGCTTCGGCTGGAAAAGTGGAAGAAGGTTCTGTGGGCGCCGGAACGGGAACCGTTTGTTTTGGCTTTAAGGGTGGCATAGGTACTTCGTCGAGGAAGTTGCCGGACGACCTCGGCGGTTATACCGTGGGCGTGCTGGTGCAAACGAACTTCGGCGGCGTACTTCAGATCAATGGCGCGCCGGTAGGGAAGGAGCTGAAGAAGTACTACCTGAGCGATAAGCTCAACGATTCACCGGACGGTTCCTGCATGATCATCGTGGCCACCGACGCTCCCCTCGACAGCCGGAATCTCAAGCGCCTGGCACAGCGTGCCCTCATGGGGCTGGCAAAGACAGGAGGTATCGGCTCCAACGGCAGCGGCGATTATGTCATTGCCTTCTCCACAGATCCAACACTGCGCGTTCCTTTTGCGCCAAAAGAACGGATACAGTCCGTGGCCTTGCTGAACAATGAGGCCGTCTCTCCACTGTTCCTCGCCGTCATCGAGGCCACCGAAGAGGCCATCATCAACTCGTTGTTTATGGCGACAACAACCTTGGGGAAGGAGGATCGCCGTATCGAGGCCTTGCCATTGGACAAAGTGATTCCGATATTGAAGAAGCCCCGGCACTAGGCCGGGGTGACCCCGGGATCCCCGGCCTTGAGCCGGGGCCTCCCGGCCCAAAAACTGTTATCCTATATGGAAGCCTATCTCAATAGTGAATTTGTTCCTCTAGACCGCGCCACCCTACACGTGAGTGACCTGGCCATCCAGCGCGGGTACGGTATCTTCGACTTCTTTCGCGTCAGGGATTTTGTTCCGCTGTACCTCGAAGATTACCTCGACCGGTTTTATCGGTCCACCTCCATGATGGGGCTTCAGGGCACGATGGAGCGTGACGCGCTACGGGCGGTGATCCATGAACTCATTCAACGGAATGGTATGCCCGATGCAGGTATGAAGATGATCTTCACCGGAGGATATTCCCCGGATGCCTACCAGCCTGTAAAGGGCAATTTTCTCATCTCCCAGCACGCGCTTGTCCTTCCCACCGCAGAGCAAGTGGATAAGGGAATCAAGATCATCACCTATCCTTACCGCCGCGACATCCCTGAAGTAAAGACCATCAACTACATCATGGGCGTGTGGCTGCAGAAGAATGTCAAGGAGGCCGGCGCTGCGGATGTGCTGTATCACCGCGATGGCGAGGTTTCAGAATTTCCCCGGTGTAACTTCTTTCTGGTTACCCGGGAGGGTGTGCTGGTGACACCCAGCAAGCACATCCTTCACGGCATTACCCGGATGAAGGTGTTGAAGCTGGCGCATGGCATGATGCGGGTAGAGGAACGTTCGGTAACGCTGGATGATCTGGCCCAGGCGCAAGAAGCTTTCCTGACGAGTACCACCAAGAAGATACTCCCCATCGTTCAGATTGACTCCAAGCCTGTCGGCGACGGCAAGCCGGGACCTGTGGCGAGAAAACTGTACCAGGCGCTCGAAGACCTTGAGCGAGTGGAAATCGAGAGGGCACGCATTGCATTGCCTAACTAGAAAAGCTTCAACATGATCGTCCGGCTATTCTCCATCATGGTGCTCCTTGCCGGGGCACATTGTGTATCCGGCCAATCGTTCCCCGACCGGGCCGTCGGCACGTGGGAGGGAATGATGTACATCCACAAAGACGGCGCCATCAGGGATAGCGTAGCGATTCGACTGACGGTCACCAAGGGCACGACTCCCGGAACATGGCCGTGGAAAACGGAATACCTTTCGGCAACGATGCCCATGACGAAGGACTATACCCTCCGGCTTACCGACGCAGCAAAACAGACCTATGTGACCGATGAAGGTGGCGGCATCGAACTGGTAGATTACCTGTTCGGCGACAAACTCTACTGTGTCTTTGAAACGCATGGTGTCACACTCACCTCTTCTTACGAATTTCGCGATGGAAACCTTATCTTCGAAGTTACGTCGGGCAAGAAACTCCCCGGAGGCAGTGAGGTGATCAATTATTCGGTCACCAATCTCCAGCGAGCAGTATTGAAACGAATACGCTAGAATACCAAACACCCCAAATCCATTTCTATGCATCTACGCTCTCTCCTGATCCTTGTCGTTGTTGGAATTTTGTTTACTTCATGCAGTAGCCCTGATAAAAAACCGGAGGCAGCCCTTCCCGATCCTCTGGTGATCAACCGCGACTCCACTGTTCGGCCGGGTGACAACTTTTTTCTTTACGCCAACGGAGCGTGGTTCAAGCAGAATCCGATTCCCGCGTCGGAGAACTCCAATGGCTTATGGCGCATGATCGGCGACACCATCAACGCCCAGGTGCTGCGGGTATGTACCTCATCGGCTGCTGCCCAGGCAGAGAAGGGGAGTAACAAGCAAAAGATCGGCGACTTCTACGCTTCCGGCATGGACACCGTGACGATCGAGAGTGCGGGTCTCTCGCCCTTAAAGGACGAGATGGATCGCATCGAACAGGTCACCGACATCGCAGGCGTTGTCAAGGCCATGATTCATCTGCACACCATAGGCGCAGGCCCCGGGTTCTCTTTCTATATGGGGCAGGATGACAAGATCAGCACGAAGTATGCGCTCTTCTTCGGTCAGGGTGGCCTCGGACTTGGCGACCGCGACTATTATTTCAATAAGGATACGCGTACGGTGAACATCCGCAACGAATACGTCAAGCACATCCATGCCATGATGGAGCTTATCGGACAGGAAGAATCAACGGCAGGCAGAAACTCGGCGTCCATCATGATGCTGGAAACGGATCTCGCCAGCGCATCAAGGAAGCTGGAAGCCCTGCGCGACCCGGTCAAGAATTACAACAAGATGACCGTCCGGAAGTTTGCCAGCCTCACCCCACGGATCAACTGGAAGGAGTTGTTACCCGACCTTGGTGTTGCAGACGCGGACACCGTCATCGTGGGGCAGCCGGAGTTTTTCACAGCCCTCAACCAGGCGCTCCGGAAGTATTCGGTGGAAGAATGGAAGGCCTATCTCCTCTGGAACCTGGTGGACACCTACGCGGCTTATCTCCCGAAGAATATTGAGCAGCAGAATTTCAAGTTCTACTCCACCGTGCTGAACGGCGTCACGCAGCAACGTCCCCGGTGGAAACGCGTGGTACAACAGACCAACAGCTACCTCGGCGAATTGATCGGCCAGGTGTATATCGAAGAATACCTTCCCAAGGGATCGAAGGAGAAACTCCTGGAAATCGGCAATGCCATCCGCGACGTCTATGCAGAACGTATCAAAGCATTGGACTGGATGAGCGAGGCGACAAAGGCAAAAGCCCAGAGCAAGCTGGCGAAGATTGTGATGAAGGTCGGCTATCCTGACAAGTGGAAGGACCTGAGCGCGCTGTCCGTTGACCGCACTTCCTATTGCGGCAACATCCTCCGCGCCAATGCCTGGCGCCACGCCTACCGCATGGCCAAGTTTGGCAAGCCCGTCGACCGCACCGAATGGGGCATGTATCCGCAGACATACAATGCCTACTATAACCCGAGCAACAACGAGATCGCCGTGCCGGCATGCAACATCCTGGTGCCGGGCTATGAAGGCCGCATGCCCGATGACGCTATCCTGTATGGAATCATCGGAGGATCAACCTTCGGACATGAAATTACCCACGGGTTTGATGACCAGGGCAGTCAGTACGACGAGAATGGCAACCTGAACAACTGGTGGACAGCCGAAGACCGGGCTAAGTTCCTGGCAAAGACAAAACGCATCGTGGACCAGTACAGTGACTTTACCGTGCTGGATAGCATCCACGTGAACGGCGATGCCACACAAGGCGAGAACATCGGGGATCTGGGTGGCGTGGTCATGGGCTATGAAGCTTTCAAGAAGACAGCCCAGTATAAGGAGAACCAGATCATCAACGGCCTCACTCCCGACGAACGCTTCTTTCTCGGCTATGCATATGCGTGGATGGTCAACACCAAGGATGAATCACTCGCGCGACAAATCATGACGGACGTTCATGCGCCGGTGGAATTCCGTGTCAACGGACCGCTGAGCAACATGCCGGAGTTTCACAAGGCTTTTGGTATTAAGCCGGGCGATGCGATGTATCGACCGGATAGTTTGCAGATTGTAATCTGGTAGAAACTAAAAAATCAAGCAAATGAAAAACCCGATTCAAATTGTACTGGTCTTTTTGACCGTAGCATCGCTGGGATTTGGCTACTACAAAAGCAGCGAAGCATCCAAGGCCACTGAAAGAGCGGACATGGCGACATCCAGATTGGAGGCCGTTCAAACGGAATTGACGCGACAGGAAGCCATTGTCAAAGTGGAACCCGAATCGGCTGTATTGTCAATGGAGGTAGCTCGCCAGGCTGTCGCCCGGGCAGAGCAAGCAGTGGCCGACTGCCAGAAGCGCCGTAAATAGAATATCGATGCATTAAAACAAACAACGATGAAAAACCTCATTCAAGTTGTATTGGTTCTGGTGACCATCGCTTCACTGGGCTATGGCTATTACCAAAGCACGGAGCGCAGCCGGCTGGAATTGCTGGTGGAGCAAGCAACCACCCGGGCGGAGCGAGCGGAGATGGAAGCAAACAGGCAAATGCAGCTCGCTGAGGAAAACCGCAAGCAAGCCCAGGTTGCGATGGCTATTGGCAAGCAACGGCAAGAAGAGGCTGAGAAGGCACTCGTTGAGTGTCAGAATCGGCGCCGTTAATCGAACAGTTTATAAAATAGAAAGTCTATGAGAATCATTGTATTCCTGATGTGGTGCGTGCTCGCTCAGACAGCGGTAGCCCAGACCAACCCCCTGTGGAATGAAAAGAAAGTCAAGAACTACCTCCCGCACATGACGGTGCCGGAGGTCAACGACTTTCTCACGCGATCCGACATGGTCATCATTCCTATCGGAGCTATGGAGCAGCACGGGTATCATTTACCGATCGGCACCGACTTCATCAACGGCGTTGAACAATGCAAACTCATCGCCCAGCAGCGCGACATTCTGGTGGCGCCTGTTTTGATGGCTGGGCAGTCACCATACCACATGGGGTTTGCCGGCACCATCACGCTCAAATCCGAGACGATCATTCAAGTGCATATGGAAGCGGTGGAAAGCCTGATCAGTCATGGGTTTAAGCGATTTATTATCCTCAACGCGCACACGGGCAACACAGCGGTCAGCACACTGCTCGTCGACAAGATCAACCAAACCACACCCGGCATTGCTGTCCTCTTTGAGCAGGCCATTTCACCCTTCCGCGAGCGCTCGACGACACCCTCGACAGGTACTGCCGTGTTCGACCGGCATGGAGGAACAGGGGAGACGTCATCGTCATTGTATCATATGCCTTCATTGGTTCAGCTTGATAAGGCTGTTCCTGCAACGCTGACGCTGCCGCCCCACCTGCAGGCGATGTTGCCCCAGGTCAATGCGGGTGATCCAACGGCGTCGTTGGTGTTTCTTGCTGAAGGTCTGAAAGCAAAAGAAACCGGTAAACAAACGTCCTCCGCGGAGATGTCATCTACCGGTGTATGGGGTGTGCGGGATCCGAAAGAGTCAACGGCAGCGCGTGGTGCCGCGGCAAGTACCAGCACAGTGAATGCGGCGGTTAAGTTCATCGACCGATGGAATGAACTGAGGCCGTACAAGCCTAAGAAGTAGAAATGCTCCGTCCACCTTTTCTCCTTGGCCTGGCACTGATCATACTGTCCTCCTGTACGTCCGGGAATGAGAAGAAGGTCCGTGAGGCGCAGCGCATCGACTTCACCTTACAGCGCACCCTGCCACACGATACAAAATCGTTCACACAGGGATTGCTGATTCATGAGGGTCAACTCTATGAAAGTACCGGGCAGGAGGAGTCATGGATCGGTATCGTGGATATCGCAACGGGAAAAGCAGAAAAGAAGGTCGTCCTGGATGACACATACTTTGGCGAGGGCATTGTCATCCTGAACAAGAAAGTGTATCAGCTGACGTGGCAGAACAACGTCGGCTTTGTTTATGCGTTTCCTTCATTCCAGAAGATCGGCGACTTTACGTATAAGGGCGAGGGGTGGGGTCTCACCACCGATGGAGCGCATCTGGTGATGAGCAATGGGTCGGAGGTGCTTACGTTTCTCGATACCGCCACGCTGAAGCCTGTGAAAACACTTTCGGTGCAGTTTGACGGCAACCCGGTAACAGGCCTCAACGAATTGGAGTTTGTCGAGGGAAACTACTATGCCAATATCTGGCGCACCGACCTGATCGCACGCATTGATGGAACCTCGGGCGAGGTGACGGGGTTCCTTGACCTGAGCGAGTTGTCACGGCAGGCCAGGGCCCTCAACCCCCAGGTGGATGTCCTCAACGGCATCGCCTGGCATCCCGCAACAAAGACAATGCTGGTAACGGGGAAGTTCTGGCCTTATATCTACATTCTGAAATTGAAGGGAGAATGACCGATGTCAGCCAGTCGCTTTAGATATTTTTATTACCTTGGATTGCACCCTTCCACCTATGCGATCCATACGATTCATTCTCCTTTCGGCAGTTATTGGTTTAGTCAGCACCGAAAGTTCGGGTTGGGTATACCCCGAGCACCGGAGGATTTTACTCCTGGCCATTCAAAAACTAAATCCTGAACAGCGGAGAGTTCTGGATCAACTCTGGGCCAGCGCCAGAGTTGGCTACGAAAGCCGCCTCACCGAGTCCATCATTGATGTTGACCAGGGTGTTCACCCAACGCACATCGACTATGCGGCGTGGGCGGGAATCTCGGGTGATCACAGCTGCTCGCCGATCAACATGCTGGATATCGTCTTGAAGAGCGACTGGATACTGAATGTAGCCCATGTGGCGGCTCAGCTGGAGGTGGATATCAAGGAATCAAAGAATCGGAGTGAACATATCAACGCGCTGCGTAACTCCGACATTCGTCTTCAGCGGGCAGACGCAGAGTATGCAACACGTGCCGGTTCGAACAACGTTCATTTTTTACTTGCCCGTCCCGAAGTGAAGACGAAGGGCAACGATTATTTTTCCCTCTGTCACGCAAAAGGGGCCGAGCTCAATGCCGTTGGCATGTACTCGTGGTTTCATACCAGTGCCCTGTACAAAGTGGCCCGGGCACGGCAAGCGGGACGTTCAGCCGAGGAAAAGTCGGCACTGAGTCTGGCGGCGCTGGCCGATGAGGCGTTCGCACTTCATTTTCTGGAAGATGTATATGCTTCCGGCCATACCGCCGGAACATGGGGTGATGCGGCCGTTCGCAAGGGCACGCATGACTATTACAACGAGAAGGGATTGGAAGTAACCACCTGGGATGGTGACTGGGCGGTGATCCTGGGTGATGCGTATATGCGTCCCGAAGATGCTGCGTTCGCTTCCGTCAGCGTGGTCAAAAGTCTCAACCAGCTGATTATGGTTGCCAATGGGGAAATGCGTGTTCGTCACCAGGGCGATATCATGAGTGAGGAAATCCTTGCCGACACATTCAATGTCTGCAAGAATAATTTTCAGCCTGTGCGGGCACGTGTAGATACGGTCAACATGAAAAAGGAAATGCTCACGTATTTGCCGCAGGTATTGCGCGATACCCCTGTACCCGGCCTCGCCAATGGTCTGGGTGAAGTACCCCGTTTTCAGGCAGAGCTTGGAAAGTTTTTCGGCGTCTCTTCCTCCATCAATGGTAACTATACGTTTGGTGGGTTTGCTGCCAGCCAGACCAACCAGGGTTTTGTAGGAGGGTTGTCGGCGGGACTGCGCGTTGGCCTGGGACTGGAAGGAGTGCTGAATGAATCGGGCGATGGTCTGGTGTTCTTGCAAGCCGGTATCCGCCAGGATGCTTCTTCTTCACACAACTTCCTGGGTGATCCGACAGCAACACCTGCCGGAGCGATTACTTCTGCGATTCCCGGCAGGGCGGCGTGGGACTTCCGGATGCGCCTACCTTTCTGGGCTATCCCCGGCGACCTGTTGGTGTTTGGCCCAATCGTTTATCTTTTTTCACCACAGAAGGCACAGGAGATGGCCGTGGTCGCCGTCAACGGTGGTGTTATTCCCTGGCAGACGGCATGGCACACCGGTATCGGTCGCTTTCAGTTTGTCCTTGGCCGCGAGGTAGGCGTGTCGCTCTACGGAACAAAAACCTTTGGCAACGATGCGATTTTTGTTCCTTCTCCGACCGGAACACAAATCGTCACCTACAGTTCGACGAAATGGGATTTTCCCTTTTTGGAGTATCGCCCCTTCCGAACGTTTTCCATGAACCAAACGTCGAGCCTCTTGATCCAGTTCAATACTGGAGTCGACCTTCCTCACAATACCACTGTGTTGGCGCCTGCCGGAGAACAGCAAGTCGCCTTCAAACCGGTGTGGTATGTGGGAGCGAGGATTATTTTTGACTGGAGGAAGTACTTCTAGCGAGTGTGCGGTGATTGAACTGTTGAACCGTTGAACAGTTCCACAGTTTAACAGTTCCACAGTTTAGCAGTTAGAGAGCTCACCCTCCCTTCGTATTATGCAGATTCATTGCCCTCTCCACACCCATTGTACAAAACGCCAGGATTGCTTCGATGGCTTTATCCATGTACTCAGGTAGCGCGTTTAACTCTTCTTTCTCAAAATTGCCTAGCACAAAGTCCACTTGCTTTCCCTTTGAAAAGTTATTGCCAATACCCATGCGGAGTCTCGCGTAGTCACGGCCGCCCAAGGTTTCTTCGATGTTGGTGAGGCCGTTGTGGCCGGCGCTGCTGCCCTGGGCGCGCATGCGTAAGGTGCCGAAGGGGAGCGCGATATCATCGACGACCACGAGGAGGTTTTCTTTGGGGATTTTGAGATCGTTCAGCCAGTAGGCGATGGCCTTGCCGCTGAGGTTCATGTAGGTGTTTGGCTTGATGAGGTGGATCTGCTTTCCCTTGAAGCGCAACTCTGCCTTATCGGCCAGGCGCGATGTGGTGAATGAAAGCTTGTGCGTGTCGGCGAGCCGGTCGAGGGTGAGAAAGCCGATGTTGTGTCGGGTCAATTCATATTCCGGGCCGATATTGCCCAGGCCGGCGACGAGAAATTTCATGACGCTAAAATAGCTAATGGCTTTTGGCTTTTAGCTATGGGCAGCGTGGAGTTGATGTCCGTTGGTAGAATTCCAGTAACTATGGGTGTGGGCAAACAAAAATCCCGTCCGGGGCACGGACGGGATTCTATAATGTTGCTGCGGCTAATTAGCCAACAGCGAAGAGCCTCTCCCTACTTTTTCTTTCCTTCGTCTTTCTTAGGAGCCTCAGCCTTCTTGGCAGCATCAGCGCCAGCGGCAGGAGCACCGGCAGCAGGAGCGCCAGCAGCAGGAGCAGCAGCACCTTCCGCAGCAGCTGCAGCAGGAGCTTCAGCAGCCTTGGCGGCATCTTCAGCAGCAAGCTTGGCCGCACGGGGTACTTCCACAACGGCGATGGATGCCTGTGGGGGGTCGGCAAATAGAAGATTATCAATCTTCACATCCGATACCTTGATGGCATGGTGGAAGTCGAGCGTCGAACAGTCCACATCGATGTGGTCAGGCATGTCTTTGGGAAACGCAATTACTTTCAGCGTAGCGCGCTTGCGCACCAGGGCGCCGCCCTTCTCCACGCCGGGAGCCTTGCCCACCAGACGGGTAGGGATTTCCATCTTTATCTTACGATCCTCGCCGATACGCAGGAAGTCGGCGTGGAGGATGATTTCACTCACGGGATGAAACTGAATCTCCTGCAGAATTGCCTGGCACTCTTCACCCTCGATGTTCAGGTGAACGAAGTGGGCCTCGTTGGTGTACACGAGGTCACGGAAAAGGATAACAGGCGCGGCGAAGTGTACTTGCTCGCCCCCTCCGTACAACACGCAGGGCACGAGGCCCTCCTTACGGAACGATTCAGCAGCGGACTTGCCGAGATTTGCTCTTTGATACCCTATAATCTCAACGGTTTTCATGATTATGTATTTAGTTTAAGAAAAGTGAATTACAACTTGATAAAAAGTGAACTGATCGATTCGCGGTCGTGGATCTTGCGGATCGCTTTGGCGAAAAGATTGGAGACGGTGATGACCTTGATTTTGCTGATGTGCTCTTTCAACGGGATGGTGTCGGTGACGACAATTTCTTCCAGCACCGACTGGCTGAGGGTCTCATAGGCCTTGCCGCTGAGCACCGGGTGTGTACACACGGCACGTACCGATTTGGCACCGTTGTCTTTCAACAACTGCGCAGCCTTGCAGATTGTGCCGGCTGTATCGACGAGGTCATCCACGAGGATCACATCCTTGCCTTCCACTTCACCGATCAGGCGCATGGACTCGACCTTGTTGGCTTCCTTGCGGTACTTATCACACACGGCCAGGTCGGCATTAAAATGCTTGGCGAAGTACCGTGCACGCTTGATGCCGCCCACATCGGGACTGGCAAACATGATGTCGCTGAGCCCCAGGCTTTTCAGGTAGGGGATGAAGATATAAGCGCCGTCGAGGTGGTCCACCGGGATGTCGAAGAAACCCTGAATCTGGTCGGCGTGCAGGTCGCACGCCATGATGCGGGTTGCACCAGCCGCTGATAACAGATTCGCAATCATCTTGGCGGCGATGGCCACGCGGGGCTTGTCCTTGCGGTCCTGGCGTGCATAGCCAAAGTAGGGGATGATGACGTTGATGCTCTCGGCGCTGGCCCTTTTAGCGGCGTCAATCATGAGCAGGAGCTCCATGAAATTGTCGGCCGGCGGGAAGGTAGACTGTACGATGAAGACCTCGTGGCCGCGCACAGACTCAGCCAGGAAGGGCGACATCTCGCCGTCGCTGAACTGCTGGTATTTTACCTCACCCAGCGACTCACCGTAGGCCTGCGCGATTTTATCTGCCAGGTAGGTGGTAGCACGACCAGAAAATATCTTGACTGCCATAGCAGGAGTGAGTCAGCGTTCAGTTTTGTTGCCCGACCAGGGCTCGAACCTGGACTTTCTTGAATCAAAATCAAGCGTGTTGCCAATTACACCATCGGGCAATTCCCCCCAAAATGGCCGTACGGACTTACCAAGGGCTATTTTGGGTGGGCAAAGGTAGAACTAATTTGATAAAGAAAAACCCCGAATGGGAAGAATTTGGCCTACTGGGAGCCTTTTTCCTCGGTCACCGGACGGCCTTCGATGAAGCCGTCGGCCCAGAAGCGATACTTGTCCAGGATGGAGATCACCGCGTTCTTCAGGTGGCGGTTGCTGTTGAAGTCAATCGTGCCGTAGAGGGTTGTGGCATACCCTTGCCAGATCGACCGGTTTTGGCGGCGGTCGTAGAACTGGATGAGCAGCGTACCGGTCTTCAAATCATATTTCTGCTTGTCGTAATCCAGATCTTCTTTCTGTGTCTGCACCCACTCTTCGATATCAGGCTGGGTGTAGCCGGTGAAGCGCAAACTATCCGTAAACATTTTGAACGAGATCAGCAGGTGCGGCCGGTGACTTACCTGGCGATACCCAAGGAACTTCATGCGCGAGATGATAGACTTCTCAACGACCTGGTTGAGCATGCTCGAGTCCGCCATGTTGGATGACCGCACAATTTCAAACGTACGGTACCTCTTGAAGTTACCACGATAGCTGTAGTCATACTCCACCGGCAGTTCTTTGTAACCGAGGCACGACGCGAGCAGGGGCAGGAGAAGGAAACTGGCGTACTTTCTCATGGGTTTCGTTCAGGTGAAATTAACGGAAGGCCGTCAATATTCAACTTCAACATCCATGGATTGTAAAAAGTGCCCTTCTGTAACCCAAATCGGAGGGGTTAATCCCCCCATTTGCAGTAGATCAGGACAGCAGAAACAGGAAGATTAACGGAAAGATCATCCCCAGCAGGGCCAGTTTCCAACCCCGCTGGCGGAAGCTGAACTTCCCTTTTTCGATAAACATGCCCGTCATGGCCATGGTAAACATCGCAAGGCCGAAGAGGTCGGAGTAATAGATCCACCACTTGCTGGTATCCTGGTGCAGCTGTGTCATCTGGCCCAGCAGCGGGGTGACGCGGTACGTTTCAATTTTTCCCTGCCCTGTGTTCAGATCCACTTGTACATCGTTCATGGTGTACGAAATGCGCAGCACGTTCTTGTCGTCAACGGAAAACCGCCGAAGGTTGTCCTCGATGGCCTGGTCCTCCGTGAACTTCGCGACAAACGTATCGGTCACCTGCTCTTTGGTGAGCGGAACCGGAAGGGTAATCTCCTTCACATTATACGAATAGCGGCGCGGGTGCCAGCTTTGGCGGTGATTGAGGAAAATTCCAGATATGGAGAACGCGATGATCAGTCCCAGGAAAAAGTAGGCGATGTCGCGGTGGGTGTTGCGGGGGGTGAGGGGCATGGTTGGTTTACAGTTTTGACAAATATAAGAATGGGATTTGAATGGCAGTGAGGGGGACTGGATGCTGGATACTGGATGCTGGAAACTGGTTGCTGAAAACTGAATACTGGACCCTCCTTTTGCATTTTACATTCAGGGTTTTACATTTTGCATTCCTTCTTGGTGTAAAATGCAGAAGGTAAAATGGTCAATGTAGAATGTAGAAGTTGGTGACCGACGCACGTTGGGGGCAAGGGGCGGGGGAACACTCGCCGTCAGCGTTTCCAACAGAAGGCCTGGTGATCAAGAGTGGAGAGGTGGGTACTTGATTTAAGGAGGTCCTGTTTCCGATGACAATAACTGTTAAATTGACTGGGTGTTCTAGCATGCAGAGAGCAAAAGACGAAAGCGTTGTTAGGGGCCATCGGTC
>CAYMPU010000114.1:0-6048 GCA_964392375.1 uncultured Ohtaekwangia sp.
ACAGGATGGAGAAGACAATAGCCTCCGTTCTTCAGCAAACATTTGCGGACTTTGAATTGATTATTGTCGATGATGGCAGCACGGACAATACAGAATCTGTCATCAAGAGCATGCATGACCCAAGGATCAATTACTTGTGGAAGGCAAATGGTGAGCGGGCTGCGGCACGCAATGCCGGGGTTCAGGTGAGTCGCGGCACGTACGTCACATTTCTGGATTCCGATGACTGGTTGTATCCGCGTCACCTGGGCCTTGTGCGCGAAGCCATTCAAAGGCTGAACGGTCCAGCTGTTTATCATCAGGCTTATGAGGTCGTTGATGAAGGTGGCCGATTTCTTTCAAGGGAGGACCTGGGAAAGGGAAATATCAACAAACTCCTGTTGACGCGGGGTAACGTGCTAAGTTGTATGGGTGTCTTTGTCAAACGCGATATAGCGAGAAGTAATCCCTTCAATGAAAACTTGGCGTTGACAGGGCTGGAAGATTGGGAATTGTGGATACGCCTTGCTGCACAATACCCGATGCTTCATGGTGTTGACGTTACGTCTGCTCTGGTCCACCATGAAGCGAGGAGTGTTTGGCAGATCCCAGACCAAAAACTGCTCGAACGAGTGATTACATTTTTGGACATCGTTTGCTGCAATGCGATGGTCACTGAAGCCTTTGGCAACTTGCTGCCACAGCTAAGGGCCAATGCGAGTACCTACATTAGTCTTCACCTTTCAGAATTGCCTGGTCACAAAAAGCAGGCCCTTGCCTATTTCTTTCGTGGATTGAGTTACTCCTGGCGGACCATGTTTCGGCGAAGGACCCTGGCCATTTTCCGAAACCTATTGTTGCGTTGATGGATGCTCGCACCAGTATTTTTGAACACCATACCGGAATTCACTCGCGACAACCTTAAGATTGCACTTCCGGATCAGCTCCTGCATGTCATCGCGATCAAATTCCCAGATATGATCATTGTCAGAATACTGAAGCCGTACCTTGAGTTGGTGACGGTAGGTATTTAGTGGTGTTCTTTCCAGATCAGGAACCTCAAGATAAAAGTATCGGAAAAATAATTTGTAGCCGGACAGGAATGCCTCTGGTTCATCGAGGTGTTCGAGAACATGGGAGAGCACGAGCACATCAAAGGCATCGTGATTGGATGACAGATAGTCATTCGCTTCGGCACATTGAAATTCCAGATTGTCCTGTGAATGATTCTTCTTTGCCACTTCAATCAGGGACGGATTGTGGTCAAGTGCCACCACACGATGAACATGGCTCGCCATCTGGGCACTCAGGTCTCCAGAACCGCAACCAAGATCCAAGACGCGATGATCGTGAGACAGGTGCGCTCGAAGAAACTGAAATGTCTTCAAACGAACGGGATGATCACGAAATACCCGAAAGGACTGTTCATGTGCCAGCCGATCAAAGATCCATTCCAGATCAAGATAAAGCCGCAGTTTCGCTTCCTTGGAGAAAGGCATTAATTTGTCCAGCTTATACAAGATGGATAACAGAAAATGCCGATCTTTTTGCCGGGAGAATTTAAGCGACATCGACGTCGTGGTTGTGCATGCAAAGTAACGTATTAATTCTGACGTATTGGAGCTATGACGATGCGCTGATTCAAACCTACACGCTGCCGTATCTCAGAATCATCCGTACCAACATACCTGCCGGTAGTAAGATGATTTTGCTAACGCTGGAAAAGACGAGTCTGTCCGTCACTGCGAAGTCAAGAATTCGTCAAGAACTTCGATCGATGGGCATCGGCTGGATTGCGGGGACGTACCATCCATTCGGAGTTATTGCTGTCATGGGCTGGGCCATGTTGATTAATCGTCTGCTCTTCGCAGTGTTCCGGAACAAGGTCACCATGATTCATTGCTGGGGAACTCCGGCAGGGACGGTGGGTGCATTCCTATCGTATGTTTCCGGAAAGAAGCTTACCATCGACAGCTACGAACCCCACGCCGAAGCCATGGTTGAAAACGGCACATGGAAAAAGAATTCGCTGGCGTTCCGACTGCTCTTCGCCTTCGAGAAATATCAAACCAAACGCGCAAAGTACCTCATAGCGGCTCATGAAGGCATGCGGAGGTATGCTTTGGAGAAATTCAGTGTGGACGTAAAGCACATGCTGGTGAAGCCGGCCTGTGTAGATCTGGCGTTGTTTGATGATTCAAAATCCAGAGACACGAATCTCCTTCAATCCTTGAACCTCGTTGACAAGATCGTCTGCGTATATGCCGGTAAATTCGGCGGCATCTATCTCGATAATGAAGTTTTTGACTTTCTGAAAGAAGCACACCTTCGTTGGGGTGACCGATTCAGGGTCTTGCTCTTGACCAGCCACCGCGAAGAGGAGATCAACGGGTACTGCAAGTCCGCAGGCCTCGACCGATCCATTATCGTAACAAGGTTTGTTCCTCATCACGAGATACCAAAATATATCGGCCTTGGAGATTTTGCCTTGACACCCGTGAAACCTGTGCCCACCAAGAGGTATTGCACGCCGATCAAAGACGGTGAATACTGGGCGATGGGACTGCCTGTGGTAATTCCCAGTGGGATTTCGAACGACTCGGAGATTATCATGGCAAATGGTATTGGGGCTGTGCTGGATCGACTCGACTCAGCTGCCTACCGTGAGGCGCTGGAAATCATCGATGCCCTTCTCGCACAACCCCGTGAAGCGCTAAGAAGGAAAATCAGGACGATTGCCTCCACCCACCGGAGCTTTGCCGTCGCGGAGCGGGTCTACAAGGAAATCTATGGCCAGTGAAGTCAGCCGACTTTCCTATTTTTACCGCTTCATATAAATCTGGTCATGGCGAATGTGTTGATTACGGGAGGTGCAGGGTTCATTGGCAGTTCATTAGCTGATCGTTTCCTGCGTGATCCCAGATACAAGGTAACGCTGGTCGACAATCTCCTAACCGGAGACATTCGCAAAGTGCCCAAGCATCCCCATTGTTCCTTTATCCCCTGTGATGTCAATCACTACGAAGAGATAGCCGCCATCATGACCAGCCATGCGTTCGATTATGTTTTTCACTATGCGGCTGTCGTTGGCGTGAAACGCACCATCGATAATCCAGTCATGGTGCTCAATGACCTTGATGGGATCAAAAACATCCTCAACCTGAGCAAGAACACAGGAGTAAAACGCGTTTTCTTCTCGAGTTCGTCGGAGGTCTACGGTGAGCCTGTCGAACTGCCTCAGCATGAAGAAACAACACCGCTCAACTCCAGGTTGCCATATGCGGTTGTCAAGAATGTGGGGGAGTCGTTTTGTCGCTCCTACCACAAGGAGTACGGCCTTGACTATACCATCTTCCGGTTCTTCAATACCTACGGCCCTAAGCAAAGCACCGACTTCGTGATTTCAAAGTTTCTTCGCCTTGCACGGGCGAATCAACCTATTCCGGTGTACGGCGCTGGCAATCAAACGCGTACCTTCTGCTACGTCGATGACAATACGGATTGCACATTGAGAATTCTTGAACAGAATCTGATGGTCAATGAGGTCATCAACATCGGTAGCGAGGTGGATGTTACCATCCTCGAGTTGGCTGAATTAATCATTCGGATGACCGGATCATCTTCACGGGTCGAATTCCTGCCTCCTTTAAAGGAAGGCGATATGACCCGCCGGCAGCCAGACGCATCTAAAATGAAAGGTATTCTCAACAAAGACCTCATTTCACTCGAGGAAGGACTCCGAAGAATACTGGATTCCGACGGAACATTCATTCAATAATTCTATCCCGGGATGAGAAGGACCTTTGTGTTCCTGCTGCTTTGCTCCCCGGGACTCCTTTTCCCGGTCTTTGCGCAATGCCCGTCAACGGATTTTTCTTCAACGGCTGCCGCTTGCCGTAACCAGACACTACCCATGGTCAACCTGTCGGCTGCGGGCTCATACACTTGGGATTTCTGTTCAGGCGATTTTAATCTAGCGCCATCGGGCCAGCTGGCGTTTACCCTGGCCGGTGTCAATGGACGGCCTGGCATCGAGTTCGCTTTCGACAATAAATGGTTTGCGTTCGTTACGGGAACCTTCGGAAGTCTGATCTACCGCCTGGAGTTTGATAATGGCTTGCAGGCAGCACCAACGAACGTTGTAAATCTCGGCAGTCTTGGAGGGGCGTTGAATCAGCCCGGTCAACTTAGGCTTGTTCAGGAAGGCACTCAATGGTATGGTATTCTTCACAACACATCGGGTGAACTACTCAAGTTATCATTCGGCACCCAACTCAGCAACGTACCTGTCGTGACTACCCTAATTTCTGGTATCGGGTATTCAAACTCCGGTTTGGCCATTGGAAAAGATGCGGTCGATGGATATGTGTGCATCGTATCAAATGCAGCGAATCATTTTTCGATGATTCGTCTCGGTAACCTGCTGGGTGTGCCCAACCCGGTTAGCGATGTGATAACCTCGGCTGCCGTGCCAAATCCAAACAACCTCGGTGATCTGGACGTTATCAACGTCTGCGGGAACTGGTACGGTGTAGCCGATAACCTTGGCAATGGGAATATCTACCGGATGGATTTCGGCACCTCACTATTCAGTGCTCCAGCGATAACGCAGATTCAATCAGTGGCTGTTTCAAACCCCGGGCGTGTGAGGTTGGCAAAAGAAGGAGAGGAGTATTTCTTTCTCATGATGACACTCGACGGTGTTCTGATCAAAGGAACGTTTGGATCAAGCATCACCAGCATCCCCTCTATTGTGAACGAGGGCAACTTGGGTGGCGTACTTCCTGCAAGCATGTATGGTTTGGCCATGGTGAAGGAAAATTCTGTATGGACGATCCTGGGTGCAAGCCTTGCCAACGGACAGGTTTATAGAGCCAACTATGTTGACAATTGTTCGGCGTCACCCAAAACATCATCGGCCACCCATCCAGCTGTTGCCTATGGTCAGTCTGGTAACTACAGCATCGCCCTGGAAGCACAATCTTCCTCCGGGCTCGGAGCCAAAACGAGATCATTGACCGTTTCAGGTTCGGACGCCCCCGATATTGATTTCTCAACACAAAATAATTGTGCGGCTGCCAATGTACTTTTCACTTCCATCAATACTTCGGGCAATATCATTTCCTACAACTGGGATTTTGACGATGGCCAGACTGCCGTGGCGGCGAATCCAACGCATAGTTTTGCGGCCTCTGGGACGTACAACCCCCAACTTGTTGTCACTGCATCCAACGGATGTACCAACTTTGTTACCCACCCCCTCATCATCTTCAACGCACCACTAGCGGACTTCACGCTGCCTGCCGTTACGCCTGTTTGTACCAATCAGGCCTATGCGTTCACTAACACATCAACAATTGATCCTGGCTCCAACCCAACATGGGAGTGGCGCATCAACGGTAACCTGATCAGCACACAACAGCATCTCTCCAGCGCATTTACCAATGCGGTACCCCATGAGATTCGGCTCAAAGCAATTATCCCGGGTTGTGAAAATGAGTCGATCAAAAATATCGCTACCGTCCTTCCGGGGCCTATCGTATCTTTTGGTGTGACTGATGACTGTGCGCTGACGCTGGTGCCCTTCTCAAATGCCACAACAGGTGCGGATGCTGGCTACTCTTGGAATTTCGGCGATGGAACGCCAACCTCATCGGTGGCCGAACCTGTCCATAGCTTTGCGGTTGCGGGTACTTATCAAGTGACGCTTACGGGTAGCAATGCGGCCGGATGCCAAAACCAAACTGTGCATCCCGTAACCATTTACGCAGTTCCGCAGCCAGATTTTTCTGTCGGACTTCCTCCTTTCTCCTGTAGTAATACGCCAACGCTTTTTAACAACGATACGCCACCGCTCACGGACAGTAACATTTCGAGCTGGTTGTGGGATTTTGGCGATGGTACTGGCCCAGGCTCTGTTGCCCAATCGCCAGCGCACACCTACGGCACGGGCGCAGACTATGTTGTTAGCCTCACCGCTACAACGGATTTTGGTTGCACGAACACTTCAACAAAAACGGTCACCATAGGCACCTCACCTATAGCTGATTTTACGATTGGGCCTTCCTG
>CAYMPU010000115.1:0-12257 GCA_964392375.1 uncultured Ohtaekwangia sp.
CTGTTTCTCAACACCATCATCTTCATCATTGCCGGAAGCTGGTTGCTGATCGGGCTTGTGATCTATTACTTCTACGGAAGGAAGAATGCGAAGTACTAGTGTAGAATCGCGGTTCTACAATTGACTCAAGCACGTGGGCATGCTCTTCCAGCAGTACCAATCCTCGTGTTGAGAAGGTGAAAGTCAGGATTAGTTGATAATCTCATCGCTAATAGTAAGCTGTACGCCAACCAGTTCGGTAGCGTATTGACGAAGAGCCCGTGTGGCCACTCCCCCTGTTGGCATCCCTCCAGCAAAGCTGAACGTGGAGTTACAGCAAGGGTCTACCAAGTACAACAATGAGGAATGCACATTAACTGTCGCACAGGCTTCGTTTGGGCGAAATGTGCAATTGCGCTCAAAGGCAAGGTAGGTGGCCGCATCCTGGCGGTAAACGATGACACCACGTACACCGATGGAATTGATTTCCTTGTACCCCCCGTTGATTGTCAGTGGCTGAAACTCAGGTGCCGACAGGTTGATGAGATAAGGTGAGAAGGCGACAAAGGGAATTGGATCGTCGCTTCGATCGGGCTGACAAGAAGTCAAAGCCGCTATAACCAGGAGCATTACCGCCCCGGTGAATCTCCACATGCTATTTTGCGGTGTTTTGATAATCATAGAACCCCTTTCCTGTTTTGCGTCCAAAATGGCCTTCGGAAACCAGGCGTTGCTGAATCTTGCTTGGCCTGAATTTATGAGCCTTGTCAAAACCCTCGTAAATCAACGTTGTCACCGATAGGTTGGTATCCACGCCAATCAGATCCATGAGTTCAAAGGGTCCCATTTTGAATCCCGCCGATCTCAGCAACGCATCGATGGTTTCTACATCGGCAACACCATCCTCAAGTTGTTTCAGTGATTCCACATAATAATGACGAGCTACACGGTTAACGATGAATCCTGGTGAATCTTTTGCAAGGACAGGAACTTTTCCAAGAGCCTTTGCAAATTGTCGAATGGTCTCCCGAATGGCCGGTTGTGTGCGTTCTCCCGTAATGACTTCCACAAGTTTCATCCGATCCGCGGGATTAAAGAAGTGGAGGCCGATGCAAACGGAGGGATCCTCAAGGGCTGAAGCTATCTGGTTAACCGATATGGAAGAAGTATTGGTGGCAAGAATGGAACCCTTGTTGATCTTCTCGAGTTGTATGAAGAGCTCTTTCTTGATATCCAGCCGCTCCACTGCCGCCTCGATGACAAGATCTACACGAAATAAGGAAAGCTCATCGACGGGATGAATCCGGGAAAGAATCTCACTCTTTACGAACGTCGTAATCTTGCCCTTTACCACGCTATCCGAGAGGCTCTTGTCAATATGCAGCATAGCGCGTTTCACCTGGGTCGGATTCACATCATACAACAAAGTTTTGAATCCTGCTGAAGCACAGACCTGGGCAATCCCCAGGCCCATCGTTCCAGCGCCCACAACGCCGACCGAACGAATGGCCTCCATCAGATCACGGGCTTAAACTGCTTGAGGAATCGCACGTCGTTCTCGGAAAAGAGACGGAGGTCATTGATCCCATAGCGAAGCATGGTGACGCGCTCAATGCCCATTCCGAAAGCAAACCCTGTAAACTCCTGCGGGTCAATATTGCAGTGACGCAATACGTTGGGGTGTACCATACCAGACCCGGCAATTTCCACCCACCCGGAATGCTTACAAATATTACAGCCTTTCCCATGACAGATAAAGCACGACACATCAATTTCAGCACTTGGCTCGGTGAACGGGAAGAAAGAAGGACGCAAACGAATCTTTGTGTCCTTCCCGAACATCTCTTTGGAAAAGTGGTACAGTGTCTGTTTCAGGTCTGCGAAGCTGACGTTGCGATCGATATACAAACCTTCAACCTGGTGAAAAAAGCAGTGCGCCCTGGCCGAAATAGCCTCATTGCGGTACACGCGCCCCGGCATGATGGCGCGCATAGGAGGTCTTTGCTTTTCCATCAATCGTATCTGCACATTGGACGTGTGCGTGCGCAAAAGGATATCCGGGTTCTTTGAAATGAAGAATGTATCCTGCATTTCACGAGCTGGGTGATTCTCTGGAAAATTAAGGGCTGAAAAATTATGCCAGTCGTCCTCAATCTCTGGACCGTCGGCCACATTGAAACCCAGGCGCTCAAAGATTTCAATAATCCGGTAGCGCGTAAGATTCAGTGGATGCATGCTGCCTAAAGTATCAGGCACAGGCGGGAGGGTCAGATCGATCCCCACACTTGCTTGTTGCAAGGATCCTCCCAACTGCTCCGTCCAGTCGCGGAACTTCCCTTCAGCCAATTGCTTCAGCTCATTAAGGGGTTTGCCTACCTCCTTCTTCTTCTCCGGAGGCAACTGTTTAAGGTCATCAAAAAGAGATGGAATGATTCCCTTTCGGCTTAGGTACTTGAGTCGGAAAGCCTCAAGTGAATCGGCAGTGGCCGGTTGGAAGGACTCTATTTCCTGGCGGAGTGAATTAACGTGTTCTAGCATGTTTCAGCGGATCAGGCGGTCACTTTAACTTTTTGCTTCCACCGGAGGGTAAAATTAATCAACAGACAGATCACTACCATCATCGGTAAGAGCACCCTATCACTTTGGTCTCGAAGGGCAATAGCCAAAGCAATAAAAGTCAGGTTGATTGCCCCAATCCAAAGCGCTGCACCAGCATGGCTAAGGCCTGTTCCCAGAAAGCGGTGATGGATATGATTTCGGTCGGCGTGAAAGGGCGATTGAAACTTGCTTAGGCGAATGATAATGACCCGTAAAGTATCAAATAGAGGCACGATCAGCACACATCCAGCGGTTGAAACTGATGCGGCAAACCTGGCGTCATGGTCCAGTGGCAGCTCAGCATTTAAGTTGATGAATCGAATGGCAAAGTAAGAAAGAACCAGGCCAATGGTCAGAGCGCCCGTATCGCCCATGAAGATCGATGAAGGCTGCCAGTTAAAAAGGAGGAATGCCAGAAGAGCACCGGCAAAGCAAAGCGCCGTAAGGCTGAGGTGATTGGCCCCAGCTACATAAAACCAAGCACCAAAAAATATCAGCACCATCACACCTACGGTGCCGGCAAGTCCATCGATACCATCAATCAGGTTATATGCATTACTAATGATTACAACGGTAAGGAGACTGATGAAGTAAGCCACCGGACCCGGGAAGACCCAATCACCCAGTTCGTAAAATGAAATTAGCTTTACCCCATCCAGGAACACGAGCACGAATACAGGCAGGAATTGAGTTACCAGTTTCTGCCTGGGCGTAAGCGCCAGAACATCGTCGCGCAGGCCAATGAGAAACATCAGTGACACAGAAATAAAGAAATATTTCATTTGCACCCATTGCTGCAGGGGAAGGGACATCAGCAGCGCCAATGTGGTTCCTACGAGAATGGGAATGCCGCCCATTGAAGGAGTGGTTCCCGAATGTATTTTATGTGTCCCCGGTTGATCGTACCAGTTCAATTTCTTAAAGACCTTGATCACAACCGGAAAAAGCAAAAAAGAAATCAGGAATGCGATAAGTGAGAATATGAGCTGACCGGGAAGTGTCATGGCTTAGTAGGCTTTGTCGTTCACCGTAACGACGGAAACAATGGTCATGAGAATAATTTTGATATCAAAATAAAACGACCAGTTCTCGATATAAAACCGATCCAGCGTAATCCGGTTCCTCATATCGCGCACCAGTTTAGTTTCTCCACGATAGCCCATCACCTGCGCAAGGCCCGTAACCCCTGGTTTTACATAGTGCCGGATCATGTATTTGTTGATCAAGGGACGAAACCTCTCATTCAACTTGATGGGGTGAGGTCGCGGTCCCACCACGGACATGTCGCCCTGTAGAACATTCAGGAACTGAGGAAATTCATCCAAGCTTGTCTTTCGGAGCATCGCACCGAGTCGAGTAACCCTGGGGTCGTTGGCCGTTGCCTGTTTAGAATCAGCCTCCTGATTAACCACCATGGTTCTGAATTTTATACAGTCGAAAGGTTTGTTGTCACGCCCACTTCGTCGCTGCCGGAAGAACACAGGTCCTGGAGAATCGAGCTTGATGGCGATCCCCAGCACAGGGATGAGCCATGACAGGATGAGTAACGTTGCCATCACAGAAAAAACAATATCAAACGCCCGCTTGATGCGCAGATTCCAGACATTGTCAAGAGGTATGGTAGAAATATCAAAAACAGGAATCTGATCATAACGTTCCAGAGCCAGCGTTCGCTGTTCAAAGGAACGGTGATCAGAGATCAGCTTTACCTTGATCAGCGCATTCATTCCAAAGTCCATCATGCGCCGCAATTCCGTGTGCGACATTTCGGGCAGGCAGCAATACACTTCGGCGATATTGTTTGTCGCGCAAAATGCCTTGATCTTCTCGACGGGGTATTCCTCACCTTCCTTTTGGAAATACGCACAAAAGCGATATCCCAATTCGGTATGGACCATAAAATACCGTCTGACCTCTCTCGCCAGATTGGTCTCCCCGACGATAACATATTTTTTGGTCGCTCCCTCCCATCCACTTAGAAAATTCGAACCGTAGCTTACGAGGAATTTCCAAAGGAAAAAGGACAGCACGAAGAGCACGTACATCAAACCGATCTGTTGGGGAAGATAGCTCTTACGCAATAAGAAGATCAACGAGGCAACCACAAGCAGATGGATCAGGATAAAGCTCAACTGGCTCTTGATGATTTTAGCTATCCCCCAGTTTTTGGAGACATTATACGGGTTCGCTACGACCATCAGGAATAGCCAGGTCAAGTTGCTGAAAATAAAAAGATAAACGCTATTCGTTCGACCGGCTCCCCAGATCTCAATCTGAAGAAAGTAATAGGAAAGGAACAGCGAAAGGTTGAGCAAGAGCAGGTCGCCAAGAAAGAAACCGAAACGGATTAGCACCCACATACATTCTGATCTGCTTGTCGCAGCATTAGGTGCCCAAGTTGGCAAAAATTAGGCACGTTTCAACGAAAAAGAGGGTTTGTAGCTCTGGTAGAAAGCCACAAAACATTGCTGCATCAGGGCAAAGAAAACCACACCCTGGTAACGCCCAAGAAACACCTCAGTGATTCCGTAAATGATAAAGGGGAAAAAAATGAGAGCTCCCAGTGCATTTCCATTCCGGACAGAAAGATAAACGGGACGAATGAGCAACAACAACAAGCACACCAAACCAAGCAAGCCATTGGCAAAGTAGGTTTCGATAAACTGATTGTGTGCATTCATGTTTGAATCGGCAAATGCAGACATGCCGTGGGATGTATAATAGGCATTCAACTCAGATTTGTAATCGCCCGTGCCCACGCCAAGGAAGGTATTCGGATTGGCCTTCAGCGCCGACTCCCAAAGCACCATCCGATCCCATGAGTCATCCACGACAAAGCCTGAAGGATCCCGGTGACGAAGTTCATTAAATGCAAACATGCCCGCCACCATAGTCACTACGACGAAGAAAGCTGCCGTATGCTTCCGTGTTTTTTCTTCAAGGAGAAATTTGAGAACAAAGAATGCAAATACAAACAGCATGCTGACAAACGCGGTAATCCCTCCCGTAAGCAAAAGTATGCCGAAGAGAAACAACAGGATCAGAACCAATGCTACGGGCGTAATGATTGGTTTTTCATAGTACAACTGATGCAGACCGTAAGTGATCGCTGCGATCAGGTAGTAGGCAAAATAGGTTGGGTGCGAATCGATGACTCCAGTAAACTGGTAGAAGAAAAATACTTCAGTATTGTTACCCTCACCATACTTGTACGAAGCATGTGCAAGACAAATCAAAGACGCGACGAGGAGACCGGCCGTAAACGAGAGAAAAACCTTCTTCATCCGATCCTTCCCAAAGTCTCCAACCTTGCTGATCACGATGGGTACTGCCAAAAGACTCAGGCTCGTCTCCAAAACACGAAACCCCGTTTCCTTGTCATCGGAATACATGAGACCCAATGTCAGAATCAAAAGGTAGAGCACCATATCCCACGATCGCTTCACGGTATCGAGCATGACCTGGATCCTGTTTTCCAGTAAAGCAGCCATAATCACGCAGAGAACCAGGGCAGCAGAACTCAAGTATTGCGAAACCGGTATCAGGAAGGTGAACAGGAGAAAAAGCCTGAAAACAAGCTTGGAGCGAAATCCAGACCTTTGCATAGCCCAAAGATAACTACTTCAGAGATTCACCTGGCGAAGCGCTGTCGACCCCGCTTCAGAAGTAATAGGACGTGATAGACTTTTTGAGACCGAATGCCATTTCCCGATATATGCGCGCCTCTGGAAACAGTTCCTTCATGTCTTTCTCGGTAAGTAGCAATACTTCCTTTACCCGCTTGTAAGCAACTTCCTGCCGTTCATTTTCAGGATAACTATCGAGGTAGAATTTCTTCGTGAGGTAAACACGCAATGAAAAAGGCAGGAACTGAAACAGTGGGAATACCCAATGTGGCTCCATAGGAAAATAGTAGTTGGGGGTTTGGACATAATAGCACTTGCCCACCCTGCGGACCTCGTTGGCCATCCTTTCTTGTGCCTCGCGGGTGAACAGATGCTCAATCACTGAATTGGAGTGCACAATATCGAAGTGCTTGTCACCAAACCTGGAAAGATCCGTGGCGTCACCGCTAATACTGGAAAAGTGAGAGCGGGTGACCTCATCTTCGGTAAGGTTTAGCAAGGTGATATGTACTGAACCATCATCAGCGAAATTCATGTTCTCCCAGTACGACTGCGTTCCTCCTACATCGAGAATGGTGATGGGTCCCTCCTTCTTCAGGTTGGCAAGAAGCCCTTTGAAGAAAGCAAAACGTCTCTCCCGGTATCGCTGATTCACCGAGCTCTTGTAATTAGCATTGAATAATTTGATCATGGAGTATAGGGTAACAAGAGGATTGCTTACACGTTGGCACGCTGAAGAAGTTGTTCAAACAACGCTTCATGCTGGTCAACAATGGTTTCCCAATGATATTGCTTACTGATTCTGGATAGATTCTCCGCAACAAAAGAATCCGAGTGCTTCATGCGCAATTCACCCAATCCCCGCAGGAGCTGTTCGACTTGTTGTGCGTCTTTGAAATAGAATGCGGAGTCAAACAGGACCCGACGGTTGAAAACATTGTCGTGAGCAAAGATAAACGCTTTGCAAGCCATAGCCTCCAGCAAGGATGGATTCGTTCCGCCGACCGAATGACCATGAAAGTAGGCGGCAGAAAAATGCCGGAGGGAGTCCAGCACTTTCTTGGTATAGATACCGCCAACGAATTGAATGCGGTCACTCTTGTATTTGCTCTTCAGAAAGCGCCCATAAACCGTATTGTGATTTCCTACGACGAGGAAAGGTTTATCGATTCCCGAGGCCAGAAAGCCATCGAGTGCCATCTCAAGGTTGTTTTCAGGTTCGAAACGAGCGACAAGCATCAGAAAGGCAAACTTATTCACGCCATATTTCTCAAGGTGCCGTTCATCAACGTTCTCTACAGGGTCCGCACCATACGGTAAAAAAAACGAGTCCTTACCAAAATGAGTCTTATAGTACTCCTGGATGCCCAGATTATCGGAGATCATAAATGGAGAATCCCTCACTGCCATTCTCTCCAGCACACGAATCAACCGCTGCGTAAACTTACTCCACTTCGTGCGATGATACTCCAAGCCATCCATGTTTGTTATAATGACTGGCTTATTCATTCCGCGAACATTCAGCAAGCGATAGGCCGGTGCAACACTGTGGTATCCTGCCTCATAGATAATGTCAAAGTCGCGTTTGAGAGCGTCTCTCAAACACAGGTAGTCAAAAATGAAATTCGCAGCACCACCCACGTACTTTTCAGGGCTGAATTTTCGGATGATGTGGACGCCATTGAATGCCTCCTCCTGATACGGATGGAACGATGGATTGTATACGGTTACCCGGTGACCCCGGTCTACGAGTTTCCGGGAGATATACTCTGCAAACTGTTCATAACCCCCGTAATTATTAGGTATTCCCTTCGTGCCCAGTATCGCTATGTTCATCCGTTCGGGAGTTTCTGTGCGGCGTGCTTTTCGAATCTAAATATATACATTGCCAATCATGAAAAGCTTCTATTCCGATATCGCTGCTTTTGCCAAAAATACTAAAAGCATTCTAATCGCCTTGATAGGCCTTGCCTATACCGGGATGCTTTTCTCCATTCCGGTCAGCAATCTTTGTCTAGCCTTGCTCTTGTTGTTCTGCCTGATCCACACCCGTCCAAAAGAATTTCTTCGCTCAATCAAAGAACATCGTCTCCCCCAACTGCTGATCATCGGCTATCTCCTGCTCCTCATAGGACTACTTTACACGACCAACATGGAAACGGGGTTCTTCATTCTGGAGAAGAAATTGGCCTTGCTGCTAATCCCGATACTCGCGCTCCCCATTTTCCAGCGACTGGAAGTTTCCAGGGGAACAACCTATCGGATCATTGGCTATATCACTCTTGGATCAAGTCTTGTTTTGTTGAGCATTGGCGGATTCAAAGCCTGGATATTGAACGATCCCCAGGCTTTCTACTTTGAGAATTTTACGAAGCCCCTGATTCACTACGTCTACTACGCCATGTATTTCGCCATTGGCATGCTATGCCTGCTGGACAGTCTTTTTGACAGGCTTGCCCGAAACAAACAAGGGGTGCTCATCCTTCTGGGTCTTTTTGTATATGGGCTGAGTTTTCTACTTCTGGTTGCTTCAAAAACAGGAATCCTTGCCTTCAGCATGGCTTCAGCATTCCTTCTCTATAAGCGCATGCAAAGCAAGAAACTTTTTTTGATCTCCATGCTTGCATTAATGACTACTGCTTCGGTCGTACTCTACTTCAATGAAACCACCCGGAACCGCTTCACAGAACTGAGTCAAAATCTATCCATACTAACGCGCGACCAGTTGGGTGACTGGAACGAGGAGGTGATTACCGGGCTCAATATGCGACTGCTGTTCTGGAAAATTTCTGTGGTTCACATCTGGCGTGACCATATGGTTCTTTGGGGCACAGGCACAGGCGATACGCAGGACTATTTGAACGCGCTCTACACAGACCCAAAGTACAATCGATACGGCTACGTTGGTTGGGACACCCACAATGAATGGGTATTTACGTTTGTGCAGCTGGGGTTGATGGGTGTTGCAGTGCTTGCCTTACTCTATTTCATCTACTGGCGAAAAGCCATACGAAAGCTGGATTTGAAATTCCTCGTCTTCCTGTTCATAACCTTGTCCTTCAGCATGTCAGAGTCCATTCTCGAATCGAACAAAGGCATCGTCTATTTTGCGCTCTTCTTCACACTGTTCGCGTCGACTTATGGCAAAGATCCCTCCATTGAATAGTCAAGATTGTCTTAATTCCCTGACCGCTGCTTGACGATAGAAGCAGGAACTCCCATGGCAACGGAGTTTTCAGGAATAGACTTTGCCACAAGCGAACCGGCAGCAATCACACATCCATCACCGATGGATACGCCATCCAAGATGGTGACTCCAGCTCCGATCCAGCAATTGTTGCCTATGGAAACGCCTTTTCGTGTTTGCCCTTGCTTTCGGATGGGCTTTGTTGTGTCGGCATAGTTGTGATTCTCCGAGAATATCCGGACTTGCGGTCCAATAATTACATCGTTACCAATCGCTATTCCTCCCTGACCTGCGAGAAAGGATTGGGCGCCGATAGCAGAATGATTGCCAATGGAGATGCCCGTCCCCTTCTCCGCAATGACTCCGGTACACGTTAGGATCGCATATTTGGCAATGGTTACGTTGTGCCCAAGATTCACACCGCGTTCGGATAGGGCATTGATATATACACCTTCCTCCAAAATCAGATTCTTGCCGGCTCGGACCTGATAACCATGATGAACCACGGCTCGCCTCCCGACAAATACCGCGCCCGAGGAAGATATCCACAACTTCATCCAGAGACCTCGCACAAACTGCCAGCCACGGTAGTAGACAATGCGCAGCAACTGCTTCCCTGAATAGGATGGATCCAGGTGATAGTCCGGATCTCCTTTGAGTTTTGCGATCAGTGTTTCAATAAGCCGCTTCATTTCATAGCATGTCTTACGCACGTTTCAATGACTTCTTTGACCTTCATGGCGGCCCGTTCCCAGGTAAAGCGTCTTGACTGAACAAGACCCAAGGCCTTTTTCTCTTCATAAAGTTGCTCATTGCTGAGCAAACGATCAATCATTGCCGCAATCTCTTCCGGCCGATCGGGTGAGACATAGTTTCCGGCATCTCCGCAGACCTCAGGCAAAGACGTTGTGTTGGAGACCACAACGGGAACGCCACACGCCATTGCCTCCAGTGGCGGCAATCCAAAACTTTCGGCGAAAGAAGGAAAACAAAACAGCTTAGCAAGAGAATACACAACGCCAAGATTTTGAAAAACCGCACCCTTGAAGAGTATGCGGTCTTCAATTCCCATGGTCCGGATCGTTCGTTCATGATCGGATTCCTTCCAATTACTGGCGCCGACAATGACGAGAGGAATGGCCTTATCCTTCAACAATGGAATGGCCTTAAGAAGATTGTCAATATTCTTGCGCAAGTTGAGTCTCCCGACATACAGCAAGAATCGCTCGGGAAGTTGATACTGCTTTCTGATTTGATCAACCAACAAGGAATCATACGACTCTCGCGGAAGAAATGAATGATCCACTCCATGATGAGCAACGTGAAGGATTGAAGGATCCGAAGTAAATGAAAAATGGATTAATCGCTTTTTCTCCTCTTCCGAAACGGTAATCACGGCATCGGCCCTTCGCGTCAGGAATTTCAGGGGCGCAAAGTACAATCGTTCATAGATCGTGTAATACTCAGGATTCGAAAGAAACAATACATCGTGGATGTAGGCAATCTTTCGGCCCTGACCAAACACTGGAATAAAGTTTTGATACAACACCGCATCAAGCTGGAGGCGTGAAGCGTAGAAGGGGACCACAAACACATTGGAAAGCATGTTGTTGCCCGCCCAAACATACACACAATGAACATTCTTGCCGGTTGCCGGGAAGGGCTCACGCTGATGCTTTTGATTAAGAAAAATATAGTACTCGTTCTCCTGGTCCAATCGAATCATTTCGTCAACCAGCGCACGCACGACCCGCTTTCCGCTGGGAGGTCCTTCAAAATACCATTTTGCGTCAATGCCGATTTTCATGACTCTTCCGACACATGATGACCCTCGGACTTTCTCGTGCATGAACGGATAAACTCTGCATTGATGGCCCAAAAGATATAGGGGAACGCAGTCCAGAGCGGCGATGATAACTGTGATGTAATCAGGATAATGATGTTCCCGCCAAGAAATCCCATGGCGAGGCTTCGTTGATCATCCATTGGCGACAGTCGAAGGAACAGCCGGTAGTTTTTCCAAATCAACATACCAAAAAGTCCCATCAGGATTACAAAACCCAGGATACCGGTGTCGTGGAGCGCTTGAATTCCCGAACCGGTAAGCCAGCCTTCGCCACCCATGCGTTCCTGATAAAGTCCGGTGTAGGGATTGTAGATTGACGTCTCAGCAGAAAGTGTTCCCTTACCCAGCAAGGGTCGCTCCAGAAAGCTCGTCCAGGCTGCCTTGTACCCGAGCAAGCGTCCCCCTCCGGTGCCGCTTTCAAAGTCGAACATGGTATCAATCCTTTCTGTGAATGCCTTCTTCACACGATTCTCTTCAGGCAACGCGATACCAAGTACCAGGACCATCAGCAATGCAATCCCGCCAAATATGGCTACACGTTTGATAACCCGGGTTTGTCTGGACAGTATCATAGAGGTTAACACAATCAGAAGCAAAGCTCCATATACGGAGCGGGTATAGGCAAACACAATGGCGAAGCATAACACCGATAATACCAACCACTCTCGTCGTGTACGTTCCCCTGTCATGAACCGCGCCAGAGGCAAACACAACACAACAGCCGTGCTTATAGAAAACAAATTCGGTTCAACTCCCAAACCGCGAATAGAAGGCGGAATGCCTGTCATCAGTGAGGTCATGCCGATAGCGAGATGTCCAAAAGAAACGCCGATGTTTTCAGTTCCTGTAATCATGGCCAGTGCCATGCAGCCCAGTCCAAACCCTGCCGACAGCAGGTTGAACAACATAAGCTTGCTTATCGATCCCTGAGAATCATTCATCAACCGAATGCCGGCTCTTATAGCTGTATATATTAATACACCGGCTACCAGAGGGGCGCAACCTTTCAGTGATTGGAGCC
>CAYMPU010000116.1:0-19370 GCA_964392375.1 uncultured Ohtaekwangia sp.
AAAAATACGTTGGGTGGTTCGATGTCCCCGTCTCCTTATTCTTCAGACTTTCAATCCGAAGTTGAATGACTTCAATGTTTCCGCGAAAATTGAGTAACTCCTCATCCTTGTTCCTGGCCAGAAACTTGATGGCTTTCGCCGAGTCATACTGCATGGCAATTTGCACTCCAAAATAAAGGTGGTCCTTACCATAGATGACCCGCTTCGGAATGATGGAGCGGCATATCTTTACATCCTCTTGGTACGTGGCGTCGGTAGGTAAGGTCACAAACCCTTCTAGTGCATAGTCACGGAACATTGGGTCAGAAGTTTCTAACGAATCGGCTTCATTCGAATCAAACTTGGCCAGCGAATCGGTTTGCATCAGCTTGGTGCCCAAGATCACATTGCCAGCTTCCTGAATAGCCGAACTCAGCATCAGGTTGCCAAGGGTATCAAGCAAAGCAGGGCAGTTGACACTGTCGCGAAGTCCCCCCTCGCAATTAAAAAATCCATCGAAAGCAATGATTTTCGGGCCATAGGAATTAATCAGCAGGATTTGCTGAGCCAGTTCTCTCCTTGACAGAACACCAATATTGACCAGTACGATTCGTTCTTCAACCAGAGGGTCTTCGCGCATGCGGGAAAAGACATAGTCTGTCAACTCAAAATCCTTTAGTGCCTGACTAACAGGATCAAATGCGCTGAACACCTTAAGGTCGGCCACAACGGTCACACCCCAAAGCATAAAGAACACGAACAGCGTAATCAGAAAGCTTTGGAACCAGAACTTCTTCATGGGGTGTAAGTCCGTTATGGGTAGAGAGTAAATTTAAAGATTTAGCTTTGTAAATCAACTCACCATGGCGACCAAGACCCGCACACCGTTAAGTTCATCCGACCTCGAAAAAGGTATACGGCGTGGCGACCGCTCGGTGCTAGCCCGGGCCATTACCATGGCCGAGAGTACACGATCCGCTGACCGGAAGAAAATCAACGCCGTGCTGAAGCGCCTAAGTCCCCTCACGGGGAAATCCATACGTATCGGCATTACCGGTGTGCCCGGCGTGGGCAAAAGTACTTTCATTGAAGCTTTCGGAGCACTGCTGGCTCAGGAAGGAAAGAAGATCGGCGTACTCACTGTAGATCCCACCAGTCAGAAAACAAAAGGCAGCATCCTCGGCGACAAGACGCGCATGGAGCAACTCAGTCGTAACCCGAATGTATTCATCCGCCCATCACCCACGGGTCTTGCCCTGGGGGGTGTAACGTTTCACACGCGGGAGGCCATCTTACTCTGCGAGGCCGCAGGTTTTGATGTGATCCTTATCGAGACGGTTGGCGTGGGTCAGTCGGAAACCATCGTGCGCGGCATGGTGGATTTCTTCCTCCTTCTGGTGCTCGCGGGTGCTGGTGACGAGTTGCAGGGCATTAAGAAAGGCATCATGGAAATGGCCGACGGCATCGTGGTAACCAAAGCCGATGGTCATAACCTCAAAGCGGCCCGACAGGCACGGGCCGATGCACTGCAGGCACTGCACTTCCAGCCGGCATCTGTCTCGGGCTGGAAGACAAAAGTCCTCACTACCTCAGCGACAGAGGGCAAGGGTATTGACGAGGTATGGAGCATGATCTGTGAATACGAAACCCACGCAAAACATTCCGGTTATCTCGCCGAGATCCGGCAGAACCAGCAGGAACAATGGCTGGAGGAAAGCCTGGCCTACCGATTTCAAGAGCTCGCACATTCACCCGGCATTTCAAAAAAGAAAACACAGTTGCTAAAAGCCATCCGCCAGAATAAGCTACTTCCGAATGAAGCCGCTGAAGCACTTTGGAAGGAGATGAGGAAAAGGTAAAGTCAATAACGTTGCACAAACCATCGCGCCCTCAATCGCGTGAGCGTCATTTTCGTGCTTTTCGACGGTCCGGTACCAGCTGGCGATGGTTAGCCGCCACAAAGGTGACAACGTTGGGGGCGTTCACTTTGCTGAACTGCACTGCACTGTCGCCGCCATCACCTTCGAAGGTGGCCGTGATGGGCTTAGCGTTCCCCCGCCCCTTGCCCCTGAAGGGGGACTACTCTTGTCGACGGGTCAAGTGCATCAATGTTTTCGGTTTTCAATTCACCGCAATCTGACTCCCCCTTTAGGGGTCTGGGGCGGGGGAATGAGGCGCTCTGTGGAGCCAACCGCAGGGGATATCTGATATCCAGCAGATGAAGACTGAAGTAAGTAACGCTACCAGAATATCACTCTCGTTCAAGGGCTCTTGGTGGGGGAACTCTCCAGGCTCTTCTTATACCCATACGGACAATGCCTGCATCCCGACTGGCAACAATAGCCGCGCTTCTTGTGGTAATCCTCGGTAAATACCATATACCCGTTCTCCCAATAAAAATCAGGTGTGTTCTTGGGGAGCTTGTCCTCTGGTTTTGATGATCTGGTCATAAAAAAACCCTGCCCGAAGATACGGGAAAGGGTCCTTCAGTGTGCTTAAACAATGCTAACTATACCTTGATCTCTACATCAACGCCGCTGGGAAGCTCGAGCTTCATGAGGGCATCAACGGTCTTGGCACTGTTGGAATAGATATCCACCAGACGCTTGAACGTGCAGAGCTGAAACTGCTCGCGTGATTTCTTGTTCACGTGGGGCGAACGCAGTACCGTAAACTTCTCTTTCTCCGTCGGAAGCGGAATAGGTCCGCTAACGATGGCGCCGGTCGCCTTCACCGCGCGAACGATCTTCTCGGATGACTTGTCAACGAGATTGTGATCGTACGACTTGAGCTTGATTCTGATCTTCTGGTTCATACCTTGATTCGCTTGATTCTATGATTTCTTGATTTTGTGCTGCCTAACTGTTCTATACTTATCCTTCTAATCCCTTTTTGCTTCTAATCAATCACGTTAATCCTTCAATCCTTTAATCATGGTTTTATTTGGTGGCTACAGCGCCCTTCACTTCATCAATCACCTTATCCGCCAGGTTCCTGGGAACCGGTGAATAGTGCGCAAACGTCAGGGACGCCGATGCACGGCCAGACGTGATTGTACGGAGGTCGGTTACGTAACCGAACAACTCGGACAACGGCACATCTGCCTTGATTACCTGGGCACCACCACGGGTGTCCATACCTTTCATGATACCCCTTCTGCGGTTCAGGTCACCGGTTACCGAACCCGTGTACTCATCCGGAGAGATAACTTCAACGGCCATGATAGGCTCGAGCAACTGGGGACCACACTTGCGTGCTGCCTCCTTGAAGCCGATGCGGGCAGCCAATTCGAATGACAGTGAGTCAGAGTCCACATCGTGGTACGAACCGTGGAACAAGCGCACTTTCATCGAGTCGATAGGGTAGCCAGCCAAAGGTCCATTGACCATAGCCTGAGCAAAGCCCTTTTCAATCGCAGGGATAAATTCACGGGGAATTACACCACCCACGATATCGTTTTCAAACTCAAGACCCGGCTTGTCTTCCGGTCCCAATTCGCGGGGTCCGATCTCGAACACGATGTCCGCGAACTTACCGCGACCACCGGTCTGCTTCTTATAAACTTCTTTATGTTCAACCGACTTGGTGAGCGCTTCTTTGTACGCAACCTGGGGAGCGCCCTGGTTTATCTCAACTTTGAATTCACGACGCAGGCGGTCAATAATAATTTCGAGGTGCAATTCACCCATACCACGGAGGATCACCTGACCTGTTTCGTGGTCAGTGTTCACGCGCAGTGTAGGATCTTCTTCCACAAGCTTGGAGATGGCCATGCCCAGTTTATCGGCGTCAGCCTGCTTCTTAGGCTCAATGGCGTAACCGATAACCGGCTCAGGGAATACCATAGACTCAAGGACAACTTTGCGCTTTTCATCGCAGAGTGTATCACCCGTCTTGATATCCTTAAAACCAACAACAGCCCCGATATCACCGACGTGCAGGCGGTCAATCTGATTTTGCTTATTGGCATGCATCTGGAAAACGCGGGAGATACGCTCCTTATTCTCCGATCGGGTATTGTATACATACGAGCCCGATTCCAGAACACCGGAATAGGCACGGATAAAGCACAAACGGCCCACGAAAGGATCGGTAGCGATCTTGAACGCAAGAGCAACGAAAGGCTCCTTTTCATCAGGGTGAATAGACACTTCCTCGCCGGTATCAGGGTCTGTACCGACGATAACATCCTTGTCCATCGGAGAAGGGAGCAACTCCATGACATAGTCCAGCATGGTTTGCACGCCCTTGTTCTTGAACGAAGAACCGCAAACCATAGGAACGATCTTCATGCTCACCGTTGCTTCGCGCAGGGCTTTCAGAATTTCAATTTCCGTGATGGAATTGGGGTCTTCAAAATATTTTTCGATGAGTGTCTCATCCACTTCCGCAACAGCCTCAAGAAGTTTCTCGCGATACTCTTTGGCCTCTGCTTCCATTTCAGCAGGAATAGGAAGTGTCTGGAAGGTCATGCCTTTGTCGGCTTCGTTCCAGATAATGGCCTTGTTTCCTACGAGGTCGACAACACCCTTGAAATTTTCTTCTTCACCGATAGGCAGCTGAAGGGCTACGGCCTTGCTGCCCAGCTTTTCTTTCACCTGGCGGCAAACACCAAGAAAATCAGCACCGGCACGGTCCATCTTATTGACAAAACCGATACGCGCTACTTTATAGTTGTCAGCGAGGCGCCAGTTGGTCTCTGACTGGGGCTCAACACCGTCAACGGCGCTGAAGAGGAACACCAGTCCATCCAATACGCGCAGGGAGCGGTTCACCTCAACGGTGAAGTCCACGTGCCCGGGGGTATCGATGATGTTGACGTGATAGTCGTTGCTCTTGTACTTCCAAAAGACCGTCGTGGCGGCAGAGGTGATCGTGATACCACGCTCCTGCTCCTGCTCCATCCAGTCCATCGTGGCTGCACCATCGTGCACCTCACCGATTTTGTGGTTTACACCAGCATAGTAGAGAATGCGCTCGGTGGTGGTTGTTTTACCCGCATCGATGTGAGCGGCAATACCAATGTTCCTTGTATATCGTAAGTCGCGTGCCATTACGGATTAGAATCTGAAATGTGAGAATGCTTTGTTTGCTTCCGCCATGCGGTGCGTGTCGTCCTTCTTCTTGATGGCTGCGCCTTCGCCCTTGGAGGCAGCGAGGATCTCGCCGGCGAGTTTGTCCATCATCGTCTTTTCACCGCGTGCGCGGGAGTAGTCGATCAGCCATTTGATGCTGAGGTTGATTCTGCGCTCGGGGCGAATCTCCACAGGTACCTGAAACGTAGCACCACCGACGCGGCGGCTCTTTACTTCTACAGCGGGTGTGAGGTTGCTCAATGCGCGCTTCCACACTTCGAGGCCTGGCTCACCTGCTTTTTTCTCTACGATACCGATGGCATCATAGAAGATGTTGTAGGCGATGCTTTTCTTGCCGCGCTCCATCATGTAGTTGACGAACTTGGTAACCAGCGTATCGCTGAACTTCGGATCAGGGAGAAGATATCTCTTCTTGGGTTTCGACTTTCTCATGACTGCTTGATATTATTTTTTTGCGGGTGCTCCTTTGGCTGCGGGCGCTGCGGCTCCGGCCTTCGGACGTTTAGCACCATACTTCGAACGACTCTGTTGTCTTCCATTCACGCCGGCGGTATCCAGTGCACCACGGATGATGTGGTAACGTACGCCGGGAAGGTCTTTCACGCGACCACCGCGAATCAGCACGATCGAGTGCTCCTGGAGGTTGTGGCCTTCACCGGGGATGTAGGCGTTCACTTCCTTACCGTTGGTAAGACGAACACGCGCAACCTTACGGAGCGCTGAGTTAGGCTTCTTCGGTGTCGTGGTGTACACACGTGTACAAACCCCTCTGCGTTGCGGCGAAGAGTCCAAAGCGGGTGATTTTGACTTGAACGTCAATTTCTTCCGGCCTTTCCGTACGAGTTGCTGAATGGTAGGCATCTGGTTTATCTGTATTGTTGACCCTTAAAATTTAGGACTGCAAAGGTATTTAAAGCAAGACAGCTTCCAAAGGGGATTTCGGAAGAATTTTGTGGGATTTTGGGCGAATTTGGGGGTTAGGGAGACTGTGGCCAGCGATCAGGCCACAATGATGGGGGGCCAATTTGTATTTTTGTGACTTCTCTGCTTAACCCCATTAGAACCCCTCTGCCATGATCTCTAAAGAATGGATCAATAGGAACGGAACGCTCACCATTACCTTAATCGCCGTCGTTCTCTTCACTGTGTTTGTAGGCAGTTTCGTTATCGACCCGCCCGAACACCTGGAGGGAATCGTCGTTGAGAAGATTTACGTTCCCTCCCAGCTCGTGGTTGGCGACACTCCAACCGGTGGAATGCGACGAGGGCAGAATTTCGTAAAGGCTGTCAAAGAGGAGCAATGGATTGCCATTGTTCGCACGAATGCAGGAGACACCCTTACCGTACACTTGCAGCCTAACCATTATGGCATGAAGAACGTCGGCGATAGGATTAGATTCCGCGAATATCAGGGGTCATTAATTCACATCCGGTATTTCGCGCATGGAGAAGAGGAGGGCGATACGCTAAGTAACAAACGAGAATAGCTTCAACGCACGCAACTTGCCCCCTGCTTGATCCTTGGCCCTCTCTGGCTACTAAACAAGGGTTTCAGGCAATCACCAAGCCTAAGCAATACTTTTTGACCATTCAGCAAGCCCTAATCAATACTTTCTGCTAATAAGCAATACTTGGCAATAGCTCAGCAATACTTAGCAATACCTCAGCAATACTTAGCAAGCCTTTCTGAATACTTAGCAATCATTTGCAATACTTTCTCAATACTTGGCAAGCCTCAGCAAGCCTTTGTGGCTACGCAAGGGTTTGGGCAGCACCCGCCAAAAGCTAACAGCTAACCGCCAAAAGCCGCGTCGTGGGAAATTGAAAGAATGTGTTTGGAAGTCGTGAACGGCTGTCACCCTCGCCTTGTTCCGGGAGACTCGTAAGGTACCGATTGGGCCAAAAGGAAGCCTGGCGTATTCTGCATCGACCTTGAGCAACAACCGCCACGAATGGCTATCACCTGAGGTACTTTTCAACTACTGGCTTCATTTCCAGGTAGGGTTGTAAGGGGTTGCCATCTGGCGGAATGGGCCCTCCCGTTTTTACATACCTCAAAATGCCATCCCCATCAATCACCATATTCATTGGCCAGCCGCCCATCAGACAGAATTGCTTCTGCAGGGCTTCGGAGGACAGGGCATGGGCGTAAGCATATTCATGCTTCACGTTGAATCGCATGACTTCATCCCGTTCATTCCGTGCTATGGCCAGGAAAGAAACATCCTTGCCTGCAAATTCTTCAACGAGTTTGTTCAATCCTGGCAACTCATACACGCATGGCGCACAGGTTGTAAACCAGAAGCTCAGCACGACAATCTTGCCGTGGAGTTTCTCCAGTGAAAATTGACTGCCGTCCAGTGTTTCTACGGCAAACGTGGGGGCCTTACAGCCAACCAAACCCTGAAGGATCCGCTGATTCTCTTCAATCATTTCTAGCACCAGCGGGTCATTTGAATTCTCGGTTGGCTTTCTGGTCTTATCAAATTGAGCCCAGCATTGATCAAAACAAATGGACTGACCAAATGAAAATTGGGCACATATGAAGCATACCCCAATCAGCACAACCTTAACAAAAGACGATTTATGAGGAATCGAAACCATTGACTAAGCCTCTCCCATCGTACCCCCAAAATTCATAGGGAATTTGGGCAGCTCATCGGTGCGCTTAATGGGCCCAAAGGAGGCCTCGTACTTTTCGATATTGTCTTTGAGGGCGGCCAGGAGCCGTTTGGCATGTTCCGGTGTGATCACAATCCGCGACTTGACCTTGGCCTTGGGGACCCCGGGCATCAGGCGGATAAAATCGATCACAAACTCACTGTTGGAATGGGCAATCATGGCAAGGTTCGAATACACCCCTTCCGCAATTTCCTCACTCAACTCGATGTTGATTTGGTTCTGCTGCGGGGGTTGTTTCTTGTCGTCTGCCATGGGAGTCACCCCTGGGCCCCTCTCCAAGGCGGAGAGGGGAAGTGGGGCAGTTTAGAATTTAAATATTGGTCTGTAGTTCCTTTTCCTTCTTGGGAGCAGCAGGGGCCGCCGTGGCCTCCACCATCTTCTCATACTCCTCTTCTGAACCGACGAGGAGGTCATTGAAGATGCGCTGACCGGTACCTGCGGGAATCAGGTGTCCAACGATCACGTTCTCTTTCAGACCGGCAAGGTGGTCAGCTTTTCCGCGGATAGCGGCTTCGCTGAGTACCTTGGTCGTCTCCTGGAAGGAAGCAGCAGAGAGCCAGCTTTCCGTCTTCAGAGAGGCCTGGGTAATACCTTGCAGGGTCGGCATGGAAACTGCCGGCATAGCATCGCGTACTTCGGCAATACGCTGATCCTTGCGCTTCAGGGAAGAATTCTCATCGCGCAATTCACGGGCAGAGATAATCATGCCCGGCTTGAGCTTCTGAGAGTCCCCACCATCAAGAATCACTTTCTTGTCGAGAACGAGGTCGTTCACTTCACGGAACTCGAGCTTGTCGACGTATTCGCCTTGCAAGAAGCTGGTATCACCGCTGTCGATGATGGCCACTTTCTGCATCATCTGGCTAACGATACACTCGATATGCTTGTCATTGATCTTCACACCCTGCAAGCGGTATACTTCCTGGATTTCATTCACCAGGTATTCTTGCACAGCCGTAGGGCCTTTGATCGAGAGAATATCGGAAGGTGTAATCGCACCGTCAGAGAGCGGCTGGCCAGCCTTGACGAAGTCATTGTCCTGAACCAGGATGTGCTTCGACAGCGGCACGAGGTAGCGCTTCTGAACGCCGTCACGTGACTCGATGAAGATTTCGCGGTTACCGCGCTTGATGCCTCCGTAGGTCACCACACCATCGATCTCACTCACGACCGCCGGGTTCGACGGGTTACGAGCTTCAAACAATTCCGTTACGCGTGGCAGACCACCCGTGATGTCGCGGGACTTGCCCACGGCACGAGGGATCTTCACCAGTACAGTACCGGCCTTGATCTGCTCCTTGGCGTCAACAGCCAAGTGGGCGCCGACAGGAATGTTGTATGCTTTCGTATCCGTCTTGCCTTTGACAACAATGGCAGGGTTCTTCGTCTTGTCACGGGTCTCCGTAATCACTTTTTCGCGGTGACCAGTCTGTTCGTCCGATTCCTCCTTGTAGGTAATACCCTCAATGATGGCTTCGTATTCGATCTCTCCGTCAAACTCCGACAAAATCACGGCGTTGTACGGATCCCAGTTACAGAGTTCGTCGCCCTTCTCGACTTTCTGTCCATCCTTCACATGGATGAATGAACCGTAGGGAACGTTATTGGTAATGAGCACGCGGTTCTTTTCTTTCTCCACGATCCGGATTTCACCGGTACGACCCATAACCACTTTCGCTTTTACGCCGTCTCTTTCGATATCAATCGTGCGGATACCTTCGAACTCAACGACACCGTTGAATTTCGCTTTGATGCTTGCTTCCGTAGCGATGTTGGACGCCGCGCCACCCACGTGGAAGGTACGGAGTGTCAACTGCGTTCCGGGTTCTCCGATCGACTGTGCGGCGATTACACCGACAGCCTCACCGGCCTGCACCATGCGACCTGTCGCCAGGTTGCGACCGTAACACTTCGCACAACCACCGACACGTGACTCGCAAGTCAGGATAGAACGAATCTCCACCTCTTCGATACTCGTCTCGTCAATTTGCTTTGCCAGATCCTCGGTGATTTCTTCACCAGCAGCCACAACGAGTTGATCGTTGATCGGATCGTACACATCGTGCACGGATACACGGCCAAGGATACGCTCCGACAAGGGCTCAACGATATCTTCGTTGTCCTTAAGGGCCGTTACACGAAGTCCGCGCAATGTGCCGCAGTCCTCCTCGGTGATCACCAGATCCTGAGCAACGTCAACGAGACGACGCGTCAGGTAGCCGGCATCAGCCGTCTTCAGGGCGGTATCGGCCAGACCTTTACGGGCACCGTGTGTAGAGATAAAATACTCCAATACATCCAGTCCTTCTTTGAAGTTGGAGAGGATAGGGTTTTCAATAATGGATCCGACAGAGCCCGCCAGGTTCTTCTGGGGCTTCGCCATCAGACCGCGCATACCGCCGAGCTGGCGAATCTGTTCGCGTGAACCACGGGCACCCGAGTGCATCATCATGTAGATGGAGTTGAATCCACCCTGATCTTCTTCCAACTGCTTCATCAGCGTGTTGGTCAACAACGTGTTCGTGCGCGTCCAGATGTCAATCACCTGGTTGTAACGCTCGTTGTCGGTAATAAGACCCATCATGTAGTTGTTCCACACACCGTCTACTTCCTTCTGTGCGGTAGCTACCAGTTTCTCTTTCTCGGCAGGGATTTTTACATCATCCAAACCGATAGAAAGTCCGCCGCGGTACGCCATCTGGAAGCCGAGCTCCTTGATATCATCGAGGAACTTCGCTGCCTTGGCAAGGCCCGCAGTCTTATAAACATCAGCGATGATACCCTGAAGTTTTTTCTTGGTGAGCAGTTCATCCACGAAGCCCACTTCTTCTGGTACGACCACGTTGAAAATCACGCGACCGGTAACGGTTTCCAGGATCTTCGTTTCGATGTTGCCCGACTTCTTGTCTCTTACTTTCACGCGGACTTTCACCGTAGCATGCTTCGAGAGTTTACCCTCGTTGTATGCGATGATGACTTCCTCCGGTGAATAATATGTTCTCCCCTCACCATGTTCGCCTTTGCGGCCTTTGGTCAGGTAATAGAGTCCCAACACCATGTCCTGGGAAGGTACCGTGATCGGCGCACCGTTGGACGGGTTGAGGATGTTGTGCGACGACAGCATGAGGATCGAAGCCTCCATGATAGCTTCCTGACCCAGCGGCACGTGAACAGCCATCTGGTCACCGTCGAAGTCGGCGTTAAAGGCCGTACATACGAGCGGATGGAGCTGGATAGCTTTTCCTTCGATCAGTTTCGGCTGGAAAGCCTGGATACCGAGACGGTGGAGCGTTGGAGCGCGGTTGAGGAGCACGGGGTGTCCTTTCAACACGTTCTCGAGAATATCCCACACGACCGGATCCTTGCGGTCTACAATTTTCTTGGCTGACTTCACCGTCTTCACGATACCGCGCTCGATGAGCTTGCGAATAATGAACGGCTTGAACAATTCGGCCGCCATGTCCTTGGGGAGACCGCACTCATGGAGTTTCAGTTCAGGACCAACGACGATAACCGAACGACCGGAATAGTCAACACGTTTTCCGAGGAGGTTCTGACGGAAGCGGCCCTGCTTTCCTTTCAGCATATCGCTGAGGGATTTCAGTGCACGGTTTCCTTCCGAACGAACGGCGTTCACTTTCCGTGAGTTGTCAAACAGGGAATCAACAGCTTCCTGGAGCATGCGCTTCTCGTTGCGGAGAATCACTTCAGGAGCTTTGATATCGATCAGACGCTTCAGGCGGTTGTTGCGGATGATGACACGACGATAGAGATCGTTCAAGTCAGACGTCGCAAAGCGACCGCCGTCCAGCGGCACCAGGGGACGCAATTCCGGAGGAATCACTGGGACCATCTTGATGATCATCCACTGGGGTCTGTTTTCAACGCGCGTATTGGCTTCGCGGAACGCTTCAACCACTTTGAGGCGTTTCAGGGCCTCCGCCTTACGCTGTTGCGAAGTGTCGGTGGCAGCCTGGTGGCGCAGCTCGTAGGAAAGCTCGTCCAGTTTCACACGGCTCAACAGCATCTCGAGGGCATCGGCACCCATCTTCGCAATAAACTTGCGGGGGTCGCTGTCATCGAGCATCTGGTTCTCGCGCGGAAGTTTGTCGACGATGTCGAGGTATTCTTCTTCGGTGAGGAAGTCCAAGCGGCTAATGCCCTCTTCTTCCTTGATACCGGGTTGAATGACCGCGTAACGCTCGTAGTAAATGATCTGATCCAGTTTCTTGGTCGGCAAGCCGAGCAAATAACCAATCTTGTTAGGCAGGGAACGGAAGTACCAGATATGAGCAACCGGCGTAACCAGTTCGATATGGCCCATGCGCTCACGGCGTACTTTCTTCTCCGTTACTTCTACGCCGCAACGGTCGCAGATGATGCCTTTGTAACGAATACGCTTGTATTTACCGCAATGACATTCCCAGTCTTTTACCGGACCGAAAATGCGCTCGCAGAAAAGGCCACCCATTTCCGGCTTGTAGGTCCGGTAGTTGATGGTTTCCGGTTGCGTCACCTCGCCGTGTGAGCTTTCCAGGATAGATTCCGGGGAAGCCAGGCTGATGGTGATCTTGGAGAAATCGTTATTGATCTTTCTATTTTTTCTGAATGACATACTCGTTTTGTTCAGTCGTCAGTTTCCGTACACGTTCCTTATTAGTCCATCGTGATCTCCAGGGCCAGGCCGCGGAGTTCGTGCACGAGCACGTTGAAAGATTCGGGAATATTCGGCTTGCGCATATTCTCACCTTTCACAATGGATTCGTAGGCCTTTGCCCTTCCGATGACGTCATCGGACTTGATGGTCAGAATCTCTTGCAGGATATGTGATGCGCCGAACGCCTCAATCGCCCACACCTCCATCTCACCGAAGCGCTGTCCACCGAATTGGGCTTTACCGCCCAACGGCTGCTGCGTGATGAGGGAATAAGGTCCGATTGAACGGGCGTGCATTTTATCATCCACGAGGTGACCAAGTTTCAGCATGTAAGCCATACCTACCGTTACCGGTTGGTCGAAAATCATACCGGTCAGTCCATCGTACAGGTAGGTCCGTCCGAATTCCGGCAAGCCGGCTTCTTTCAGTTCCGCCGATACGTCCTCAAGGCTTGCACCATCGAAGATCGGCGTTGCATACTTGCGGCCGAGCTTCTTACCTGCCCACGCCAATACGGTCTCGTAGATCTGACCGAGGTTCATGCGTGAAGGAACGCCAAGCGGGTTGAGGCAGATGTCGACGGGTGTGCCATCCTGAAGGAACGGCATATCTTCATCGCGCACAATCTTGGCCACAACACCTTTGTTACCGTGGCGGCCGGCCATCTTGTCACCAACTTTCAGCTTGCGCTTCTTGGCCACATAGACTTTTGCCAGCTGGACAATCCCCGCGGGGAGTTCATCACCCACTTCGAGTGTGAATCGCTCACGTTTGAATTCTCCGGCAATGCTGTTGCGCTTGTTCAGGTAGTTCTTGACGATCTCGGTGATCATCTCGTTAGAGCTATCATCGGTTGTCCAGGACTCCAGACTTACGTCCGCAATCAGGTTGACTTCTTCAGGAACATTGTAATTGCTTTCGTCGCGGTAAATGTTCTTATCAGGGAACAAGTTGCTTTCGATAACCTTGCCCGTAAACTTGACGCCTTTGCTGATGAGTTCATCACCAAACTTGTGCTTCACGCCCTGGCTGGTTTTGCCGGTCAGGATCGAAGTCAGTTTCTTGATCATCTCATTGCGCAGTTCGCCGAGTGCTTTGCTGTAACGGCTCTTCAGCGCCTCGAGCTCTTTCTTCGACTTCGTGCGGATGTCTTTATCGCGCTTCGGACGGGAGAAGAGTTTCGTTTCGATGACAACACCTTTCAGCGAGGGCGGCGCCTTCATGGAGGCATCCTTCACATCGCCGGCCTTGTCGCCGAAGATGGCGCGGAGCAGTTTTTCTTCCGGTGTAGGATCGGTTTCGCCTTTGGGCGTAATCTTACCGATGAGGATATCGCCTTCGCGAACTTCCGCACCGATGCGAATGATACCGTTCTCATCGAGGTGCTTCACCGCTTCCTCGCTGACGTTCGGTATCTCCGATGTCAACTCCTCTTCGCCGCGCTTGGTGTCGCGCACTTCGAGTTCGAATTCCTCCACGTGGATGGATGTATAGATATCGTCCTGAACAACGCGTTCGGAGATTACGATAGCATCCTCAAAGTTGTATCCCTGCCAGGGCATGTACGCGACAAGCAGGTTGCGTCCCAGAGCAAGCTCACCATTTTCGGTAGCATAGCCCTGACACAGCGGCTGACCTTTCTCCACCTTCTGGCCTTTCTTCACGAGCGGCGTCAGGTTGATACAGGTATCCTGGTTCGTTCTGCGGAACTTGATCAGGTTATACGATTTGAACGCATCGTCAAAGCGAACAAGTTGTTGCTCTTCCGACACATCATACTTGATGACGATCTTTTTCGCGTCGACGTAATCGACAACACCGGGTCCTTCCGCCAGAATGAGCGAGCGGGAATCCAGCGCGATACGACCTTCGAGACCTGTACCCACGATGGGTGCCTCGGGACGCATCAACGGCACAGCCTGACGTTGCATGTTCGAACCCATGAGGGCACGGTTAGCATCGTCATGCTCAAGGAACGGAATCAATGATGCGGCGATCGACACGATCTGGTTCGGAGCCACATCCATGTAGCGAACCTCTTTCGGCTCAACCACAGGGAAGTCACCTTCGAAGCGTGCCTTCACCTTCTCCGCGATAAACTCTCCGTTCGGCTTCAGGCGTGCGTTGGCCTGAGCGATGTTGTGCGTATCTTCTTCTTCGGCCGTCAGGAAAATGATATCCTTTGTCTTGACCTTACCGCTATCCACCTTGCGGTAGGGCGTTTCGATAAAGCCCATCTTGTTCACTTTCGCATGAACACAGAGTGAGGAGATCAAACCAATGTTCGGTCCTTCCGGCGTCTCAATGGTACAGAGTCGGCCGTAGTGTGTATAGTGTACGTCGCGAACCTCAAAGCCAGCGCGCTCACGTGACAGACCGCCTGGCCCGAGTGCAGACATACGGCGTTTGTGGGTGATCTCGGCCAGCGGGTTTGTCTGGTCCATGAACTGTGACAGCTGGTTCGTTCCAAAGAACGAGTTGATCACAGAAGAAAGTGTGCGGGCGTTGATCAAGTCAACGGGTTTGAAGTCCTCGTTGTCGCGGACGTTCATCCGTTCTTTGATCGTGCGGGCCATACGGGCCAGACCGACACCGAACTGCGTATACAATTGTTCACCTACCGTGCGGACACGGCGGTTGCTCAAGTGGTCAATATCATCAACGAGTGCTTTCGAGTTCACCAAGCCGATGAGATATTTCACAATGAGGATAATATCCTGCGTTGTCAACACGCGCTGATCAGCACTCAGCTCAAGGCCGAGCTTCTTGTTGATCCGGTAGCGTCCTACTTCACCCAGGTCGTAGCGCTTCTCACTGAAGAAAAGGCTTTGGATGATATCACGAGCCGTTTGTTCGTCAGGGGCTTCGGTGTTTCTGAGCTGGCGGTAGATCTGTTCTACGGCTTCCTTCTCGGAGTTGGAATTGTCCTTGGCGAGTGTATTGAAAATGATATGGTAGTCGGTGATGTTGACATCATCGCGGTGGAGGATGATCGACTTCACGCCGCTCTCGATAATGACATCAACGTCCTCGGCTGTCAGGACGTGATCGCGCTCGAGGAGCACTTCGTTACGGTCGATGGAAACCACTTCACCGGTGTCTTCATCCACAAAGTCTTCCGTCCAGGTCTTGAGAACGCGGGCGGCAAGCTTACGATCGACAACTTTTTTCAGCGTCGGTTTCGTCGCCTCTACTTCTTCCGACAGGCCGAACAGGTCAAGGATGTCTTTGTCTGTTCCGTAGCCGATGGCGCGGAGGAGTGTTGTGACCGGGAACTTCTTCTTCCGATCGATATAGGCATACATCACCGAGTTCACGTCGGTGGCAAATTCGATCCAAGATCCTTTGAACGGGATGATCCGTGCGGAGTACAGCTTTGTTCCGTTGGTGTGTTTGCTCATCGCAAAGAATACGCCGGGTGAGCGGTGAAGCTGGGAGACGATGACGCGTTCTGCGCCATTGATGACAAACGATCCCTTTTCAGTCATGTAGGGGATGTTGCCCAGGAATACTTCCTGTTCAATGGTTTCGAAATCCTCGTTGTCCTCGTCGTTACACGTCAGGCGGAGTTTCGCCTTCAGCGGCACGGAGAATGTCAGTCCGCGGTCGATACACTCGTCCACGTCGTACTTCGGCGGGTCGATGGTATAGTCAACGAACTCGAGCACGAAGTTCTCGCGTGAGTCGGAAATAGGAAAGTTCTCTGCAAATACTTTGAAGAGGCCCTCATTTTGTCTTTTCTCCGCAGGCGTTTCAATCTGCAGGAAGTCTTTGAAGGATTGCAGTTGAAGATCGAGGAAGTCGGGATAGTCGATGATCCGCTCGATGTTCGAAAAGTCAATCCGGTTGTTGATGGTCTTCTTAGCCAAGGTGCATTCGTTTTAGAGTCCCGGTTCTAAATCACTAGTGGGTAGAAAATACAGTAACCCAACCCTAATCCCGGCAATTACCGGGAGGGTTGGGGCCTGTAATACGGTTTAGACGGTACCCAGCGTCTTCAAGAAGTTATTTCAACTCAACTTCGGCGCCAGCCTCCACGAGTTGCTTCTTGAGATTTTCTGCTTCGTCTTTCGGTAAACCTTCCTTGATGGTCTTGGGAGCTCCGTCAACCATATCCTTAGCCTCTTTCAGGCCCAGGCCGGTCAATTCTTTCACGAGCTTCACGATCTGGAGCTTGTTTGCACCAGCGGCCTTGAGAACGACATCAAAATTCGTCTTTTCAGCAGCTGCTGCTCCACCGCCGCCTGCTGCAGGGCCTGCAACCGCTACTGCTGCTGCAGCGGGTTCAATGCCATAGGTTTCTTTCAGGTAAGATGCCAGTTCGGTAACTTCCTTAACAGAAAGTTCTACCAGTTGATCGCCAATTGCTTTAATGTCAGCCATTTTAGTAAGTGTTTAAGATTCAGTTCAACAATTATTTTGCTCTTTCTTCCAGTGTTTTCACCAATCCTGCGACGGTCTGTTTGCTGCTCAACAGGGCAGACAATACATTCTTGGCCGGAGACTGGAGGGCTGCGATTACCTCACCGATGAGCTCATTCTTCGACTTGAGGTCGGTGAGCATCTTGAGGCTTTCTTCGCCGAAAAACAGATCGGATTGAATGGAGGCTGCCTTGAAAGCAGGCTTCCCTTCGTTTTTCTTTCGGTATTCCTTGATCGCTTTTGCAGGGGCGTTACCACTTTCTTTCGAAAAGATTACGCCCGAGAAGCCATGCAATACCTTGAACATGGGCTCGAAATTACCAGACTGCTTTTCCAGCGCTTTGCGGATCATGGTGTTCTTATACACCCTGTACTCCACGCCCTGATGGAAACAGATTCTGCGGAAGGCATTGATTTGCCCCACCGTAAAACCGGATGCATCGGTAATATAAAAGTGATTGTGCTGGGAGAATTTCTCTGCCAACTCATCAATAACTAGTGCTTTTTCCTCGCGGGTCATCGTTTTAATTATTAAGCTCCGCCAATCGTACTCCTGTCAATCATTATTCCCGGACTCATGGTCGTCGAAAGGCAGATGCTTTGGAAATAGGTTCCCTTCGAAGAGGCCGGTTTTAACTTCGCTACCATGTGGATAAGTTCAGCGGCATTTTCTTTGATTTTTTCCGCGCTGAAGGAAGCCTTACCAACGGAGGCGTGAATGATTCCTTGTTTGTCAATTTTGAAGTCAACCTTACCCGCTTTCACATCTTTCACAGCCTTACCAACTTCCAGGGTAACGGTTCCTGACTTCGGGTTAGGCATGAGACCACGGGGTCCGAGTACCTTACCGAGTTTACCAACTTTCGCCATAACGGTGGGCGTACAGATGATCACATCGATATCTGTCCAGCCACCTTCGATCTTGGTTACAAATTCATCGAGTCCAACGTGTTCAGCTCCGGCATCCTTCGCCTCCTGAACTTTGTCGGGGGTGCACAGCACCAGTACGCGTACGACCTTTCCGAGGCCATGCGGCAACGATACGACACCGCGAACCATTTGGTCCGATTTCTTGGGGTCAACGCCCAGACGGATATCCACATCGACGGATGCATCAAACTTTGTAAAGGTTATTTCCTTCACCAGTTTGGCCGCGTCCTCCAGGGAATATTCCTTTTCCGCGCTGTATTTCGCGATGACCGCTTTTCTGTTTTTTGTGATCCTTGCCATATCCTTAATTATTTATCCCAGGGAGCTGCGCCGCTAACCGTGACGCCCATGCTCCGGGCCGTTCCAGCAATCATTTTCATGGCCGACTCTACCTTGAAGGCGTTGAGGTCGGGCATTTTGGTTTCTGCAATTTTCTTGACCTGGGCCCACGTGATGGATCCCACTTTGGTGCGGTTCGGCTCCTTCGATCCTTTCTGGATCTTGATGGCCTCCATAATCAGCACAGCCGCCGGAGGGGTCTTGATGACAAAATCAAACGACTTGTCATTGTAGATGGTGATCAGTACCGGCAATACCTGGCCCGGCTTGTCCTGGGAGCGAGCATTGAACTGCTTGCAAAAGTCCATGATATTGAGACCTTTCGAACCCAGTGCAGGACCGATAGGGGGTGCCGGGTTTGCCGCGCCACCTTTGACCTGCAGTTTCAAATAACCTGTTACTTCCTTTGCCATGTTACTCTTAGTCTAACTTTTCAACCTGCATATAGCTCAATTCAACCGGTGTATTCCGGCCGAAGATCTTAACCATCACATTCAGCTTCTTCTTGTCTTCAAATATTTCTTCCACGGCGCCGGTGAACCCGCTGAACGGTCCATCCATTACCTTGACCGACTCACCTTTGATGAACGGCCTCTCCAGTTTCTCGCCCACCTCGTCAACCTCATCCACCTTGCCCAGAATCCGGTTTACTTCTGTCTGACGCAGAGGCACCGGGTCTTTAGCCGAGCCCGTGGCTCCGCCGAGGAATCCCAGAACGCCCGGAATGTTGGTCACCGTGTGGTGAGCCTCCGGGTGAGCCAAATCCGCAGAAATAAGTACATATCCGGGGAAGAAGTTCTTTTCGCGCATCTTCTTCTTACCGTTGCGCATTTCGTACACCTTCTCTGACGGGATCAACACCTGAGGTATTGAATCTGTCAATTTGGAGCGTTCGATCTCAGTTTCCAGGTAGGATTTAACCTTTTTCTCCTGTCCGCTGATTACGCGCAATACATACCACTTTAACTCTCCCATGGCTTCGTAGACTTAAAACTCCCGGTAAAACCAGGCTAAAGCGTTATTGAAGCCCAGGTCAATGACTCCGATAATGAGCGCAAAAATCAACGATGCCACCAGCACGAGAATCGCGCTTCCCTGGAGTTCATTGAACTTGGGCCAGGAAACCTTGTTGCGAACCTCGTCGATTGATTCCAGTACGTAATTTTTAACCTTTTCCATCTATCGTTCCCTTTCGGGGATTATCGACCTGTTTCTATTCTTTACTAGCACGGGTGGAGAGACTCGAACTCCCAGCCAACGGTTTT
>CAYMPU010000117.1:0-7115 GCA_964392375.1 uncultured Ohtaekwangia sp.
CGTTTGAGACGGAGTTGCTGAATGCATACAAGGATGACGTCCGAAACCTCCTCGAGGCACTGCAACGGAACGGTTACGACGTGCGCATTCCACAAGATCAGGAAGTACCGAAGCTAGCCGGGCTTAGTGAAAAGAGGATTGAGTTATTTCAGATCACAGCAGCCAACTGGCAGGCATCCATGCCGCCGTCAACATTTGTCAATGCGGGTAAGGCTGCTTTCGTTTGTCTTTCGTCGCTTACCCCGGTGAGCGAGATTGAAGCGGTATTGAAAAAGCTGCCGGCCGCCATACCTTTGGTGGTGGTAAAATTGTCGGACGCTATTCCCTCACCCTTTCGCTTTCATTTGAAAGATATCTTCTTTAAGCCTGAAAAGCAGCCAGCGGATGCACTGGCCGGCTCATGGTTGCTATCTTCGCTTCGCCGTGAGCTCTTGAAGAATGAAAAAGAGATCGAGGCTGTCTTGCGGCTTAGGGAAAACAGCTGGATGACCAAAACGATGACGTTTGAATAGGGAATAATGATTGGCAGGGAACGCATAGAACAACTTTTAATCCGCTGGATCCTGGTGGTACTTCCAACCATGCTCATCGGGTATGTTACCCTGCGTTACTTGAATTTCTCATATACCGCCCTCACCACCGGCATCTTTACGCAGGCAGCCTGGTTTTCGGGGGGATTGCTTGCAGCCTACTCACTCTACTATTTCCGCGCCCGATGGGTGGTGACGTTCCTGATTCTTTGGGTGGTCTACTTCTTTATCGATCAGGCCATCAGCCGCCTGCCGGGTGAGTTTGATGTGTTCTATACGACAGCCCGGTTTCAGTTGTACTCCACATTGTTCATCATTGGGTGGGTCTTTGGATTTCTTCTTGCCCGAATCCGGTGGTCGTACATCCTCATTTTCGGTGTGCTTACCATGGCAACACTGGTCATCGTCTCCGATACGATTGACCTGAGTCCTGAGTACCTGGTGGTTCGGCTTTTCCCTGTGCTGGGTTACGGATTGTACATGTACTTCGTCTCTCCGCTGCTCATCGATCGTATTGACCTGACCTGGAAAAAATCGGCAAGGCTGGCCTTACGCTTTGCCGGATTCCTGCTCGTAGTGCTCATCGCGTTCTTGGTTACCGACAGGTTGCTGCGGGGCGAGGTGAAAGCAGTTGAAAAGGAACTGGGCGCACGCGGTGCGAAAGGAGACAAGGAAAGCGAAGGCAAAGACGGCAAGAGCGACTACGACGATCGTTATGGCCTGATGGATAAGGACGACGACGGCTTCCGGTTGAAAGACACCATGAAGGTGAATACCAAAATGAGTCAGTCTGACCGACTCATGTTCTGCAGTAAGCTGGATAACTACTTCCCGGATGGCGAGCCCATGCCATTGTATTTTGTGTTTCATTATCTAACCCGCTACGACCCTGTCAAGGAGACGTTCACGCGAGACATCAATGTTCCATCCTTTGATGAATTTGACGTAGACCCGGCAGAACTTCCGATGTACTATTCCTACCTCGATACGTCCATTATCCGGAAGTCGATGGGATTCAAGATGAAGAAGGTCGTAGAAGCCCAGGTCTACCTTTCGGCGGATGCGTGGAAACATGCCGTGCTAGGGCCGGCCAATGTATTTTCTATTCAGACCATCCCGGTGGAGAAGGACTTCCAGAAAACCTTTATGTCGGCCTATCGGGTGCAGTCCTTTGCTTCGGAATTGAACAACGCCTATTTCGTTTATAATATTTCCGCTAGTCCCGCACTGGAGCCTTTTCAGGAGGCGCGACATGATGAGTTGAGGACCGTTCCGGATTACAGGGACGTGGACTCAGCCTTCCTTGCCTACTACACCAAGCAGCCCACCGGAGGTATCTACGATTCGATCAGCAAACTGGCCCGCAGCATTGCGCCGAAGTACATTAAGCCAGTGGATAAAGTATTGGCGGTAAGGGATTTTTTCCTTCGCAGGAATGAAAATGGAAAGCGGATATTCCGCTATACCCTGAAGCCTGGTTCATTGGATGACCCGAACATACCAAGTTCTAAAATGCTCTACGATTTCCTGTTCAAGACCCATGCGGGGTATTGTACCTACTACGCGGGAGCTTCCTTGTTCATGCTGCGTGCGCTGGGCGTTCCCGCTCGCTTTACTACGGGATTTGCAACCGTCAACCGGAGCGACAAGAACAAGGGCTGGTATTGGTTCTACGCCAGTCAGGCACACGCGTGGACTCAGGTCTATTTTCCGGGATATGGTTGGCTTGACTTTGACATGACCATAGGCAACGAAGATCAGCAGTCTGCCCCCAAGCCCGACGGCACTCCGCCATTGCCACCTCCTGATCCCTGGCTTGTACTGGATGCAAAGGCCGAGACCATTGACATGACAGCCAAGCAAATCACGGCATCGTTCAAGTCCTTCCTCTATCTGGAAAAGCCCTATAGCCTAACGCAACCCATGACACGAGCCATTGACGCCTCTTTGTGCCGGGTAATTTATGACAAGCGCGACACCACCTTAGCTGCGCTTCAGCCAGGTGACTCGATCATCATTGTTTCCTATAAGGATGAAGCGCGACAGGTGCCTCCTTTGCGCAAGGGATCGTCCGTTGACGCCCAGGTTGCTGCTTTTCCCACACCCATCATTGCCGATGAAATTCACATCACACCAAAGAAGAAGGAGAAGAAGAAGGAAGAGGGTGGTAGAAGTACGCTGGAAGAAGACGAGAAAAAGCTCACCTGGCAGGAAGTTGCCTGGATGGCCGCAAAAGTTGCCGCGGCTCTCGCCATACTGATTATACTATTCCCGATCCTGTACCTCATCTACAGATTGCTTCGTGTCATGCTGGCCGGTAGCCCGGCTTCAACGGCCGATACCATTTATCGGGCAGCCTTATACCGGTTTCATATGGCCGGGCTGGAGCGCGAAACGGAAACACCCCTCGACTATGCGCGTACTTCTGTAGATCCTCAGTTGCAGGCGGGGTTTGAAGCCTTCATGATGATGTACCTTAAACTCAAGTATTCGACAGCCAACATGCAGCCAGAGGATATCAGACGGGCAAGGGAATTCTCGCGTCGTATCGGCCCGGCCATACGGTCGAAGTACGGCGTGGCACGGACCGCATTGAACTATTTCAACCTTCCCCGGGCCATTCGATACTTTCAACAACCTCAATCACCGGAAGACGAAACCTCATCCCTATGACAACTTCCTCGGCCAAACTTCAGAGCCTGACGTCCAACATTGAACGGATCATCCGCGGCAAACCCGCGCAAGTTAAGTATGTTATTACGGCACTCATTGCCCGCGGTCACATCTTGCTGGAAGATAATCCTGGCGCCGGAAAGACGGTGCTGGCCAAGACGTTGGCCCAATCCATCTCCGAAGCAGCCACGGATTTTCACACGGACGGGGGAGGAGTAGCCTTCAAGCGAATTCAGTTTACGCCTGACTTACTGCCTATGGACCTCATCGGCTCATACATCTTTGATGAGTCAAAGAAGGACTTTGTGTTTAAGCGCGGCCCGCTCTTTACGCATGTTCTTCTGGCGGATGAAATCAACAGGGCTTCGCCAAAAGTGCAGAGTGCGTTGCTGGAGTGTATGGCCGAAAATCAGATTTCATCTGGCGACGCCACATTCCAGCTCGACCCTTTCTTTTTCACAATCGCAACCCAGAACCCGATTGAGATGGAGGGTACCTACCCGCTGCCGGCAGCACAGCTTGACCGCTTCTTTATGAAGATATCCTTTGGTTATGTTTCCGAAGAGGTGGAGTTTGATATCTATTCCAATTACCTGGAAATCGGCGACATGAAGCATACCGTCAAACAAGTGCTGGCCTATCAGGATATTATCCAGCTTCAGCAGGAGGCGGAACGAGTGTACATTCACCCTGAACTCGTGCGCGGCATCGTCCGCCTGGTGCAGTCTACCCGCCAGCACCCTGAAGTAGCGCTCGGTTGCTCTACGCGCGGCGGCATCACCTTCATCAAATGCCTCAAAGCCTGGGCGCTGGTCAATCAACGCGATTTTGTCATTGAGGATGACATCAAGGCTCTGGCGCATCCTGTGCTGCATCACCGTATGATTTTCCGTAACCGCGATGCTGCACGGACTGTCCTCCAGCAGCTGGCCGACCAGGAGGTAAGCAAACTCTCCAAACTGGGCATCGCGTCGAAACCCTGATTCATGCAAAGGCTGTTTGTCATAACGCTCTTGTTGGTTGCTTCACTCAGTGCATCTGGGCAGGGGAAGGTGCGCCAACAGATCGACAGTGAGCGGGAAGGCGGATCCTTTTTCGATGACAAGACACTGACCAAAGCACGAAGCTTCATTCGTCGTGATAGCACATACTATGTCGGGTACTTGCTGGAAGGCGCCTATCTTTTCTTCCGCGCCAATGATGAACTGGGTTTCCGCAAAGCCATTACACCCCTGGTGAAAGCCCTGAAGAGAATAGAAAAGGACTTTGACAGGCAGCTACGCACACGCTCCAATAGTTACACGGTTTATGCAGGCAACTACCGCTATCACTTCGACTACGGACTCATAACGTATTTTCTCAGCCGTTGCTATCAAAACGTGGAGATGCAGGACAGAGCCATGGAAGTCGTTCAACGGGTTCGCGACAAGAACTTTCAGGTGGAGACGAGCCTGGATTCCTATAATACGATGGCCTGGATCTATCATCGCAACAGGATGTACACGTCGAAGCGATTCCCGTTTCTTAAGAATACGGTTCAGGAGAATGTCGAAGCAGCCAACAAGTGCCTCGACTCTGCACTGAGAAAAATCCGCAGGGACTTTGCTGTGAATAATGGTCTCTATGATCCCACATTCCTCAATCGACAATACCTAAGTACCTACCATTACAAAGCGATGATCCATGACTATCTTCTGGATATCGATTCAGCCAATATTTACTATGACCTGTTGATTCAGAATGGTGCCTACTCCAGCAACAACTATGCGGAGTTCAAATTGGCCATGGGAGAATTCGAGGAAGCGGAATTATTTTTCCGTGAAGCCGAAGATCGTGAGCAAAGCCCCGAGAAGACAACCAAAGAGTACTATTACATGCGCGGAACTTTGGCGACCTACCGTGGGCAGCCTGACCTCGCAGATACACTGCTTACCGGTGTGTTGTCCAAGCAAGGCAGTACCCCGGGTTATGGTTGGCATTGTATTGGACTGGCCAGAGCGCAACATTACGAGGGCCTTACGGCAGAGAGTCAGGAACGAACCAATAAAGCGGCACGCTTCCAGGAACTTCACATTGGGACAACGTGGGGTCAGGAGCAATACAACATGGCCGTAGCATCGCTGAATTACATTAATCAGGTGCAATTCAAGAAGGAATATTGGTTTGAACACCAGGAATGGTATTTCTGGCTCAACCCCATGAACTGGTATCGGTGGGTGAAGTACACCCTCGAAATCCGGCATCACAAAATGCTTCTCGCTTCAATGGTGGCAGAGAATCCTGAACGTGAGCAGGTGATCTACACGGTCTTTTCACCGGAGAACCTGATCACTTTCGATGAGGTATGGTCCGTGATTGATGGCTTCGGTAACGAATACTTCATTGATGTGTACCAGCGTTTGCTGAAGACCGACAAGCGTCCGAGGCTGAAAAAGTATTTCAAGTACTTCCTGGGCCGACTGTATCTTGCAGAAGGGAAGGAGGATCAGGCGATCGATTATTTCAATCAGGTTCTCCGCGACCCGGAGCGGGATGATCCATACCAAACGCTTTTGATGGCGCGCGCCTATGAAGGACTCGCGATGGCAAGCGACGGAAGTGATGTAGACCGCTACACCCAGCAAATGTATTCACTATACCCGCAGTTGCTTCCATTTACAGACTTAACCATGAATTTCCGTCTCGCCGTGAAAGGCGATGATGTTCCAGGGGCGGAAGATATTCTTGACAACTTAAGGGATTCGCGGATCAATTTTTCCAATAGTGGCAATGCCCCTCAGGTGACGTTATCGTTTCAGCGGAAAGGAGACGGGCTGGACATTGAATACCGCGTGGAGACCAATGTACGGGTACTCCAATCCGGTACGCTGCGCGTGGAATCAGCCGTCATGGAAAATGGGGGCAAATTATTGGCGTACCGACTTTTTGGCATTCAAAAAACCTCCATCGGTGAAAAGCTACCCGCTGTAAAAACGGTTTTGAAACCAGTGACATCACCTGCCGAGAAATCAGCTTGACTAGAGCGAACTCCACATTAGCTTTCACGCATGGCATTTATTGAATCCTCTACATTGAGCTTCCTGAAGCGATTATCCCGAAACAATAACAGGGAGTGGTTTACGCTGCACAAGCAGGAGTATCTGGAGGCCCAACGCAATGCGGAGCAGTTTGTTGATGCCCTTATCCTGCAAATGAATACCCACGACCAGATTGAAACCCCTTCTGGAAAAAAGTCCCTCTATAGGATATACAATGACGTCCGTTTCTCCGACGACAAGACACCGTACAAGCCCAGGTTTGCAGGGCATCTTCGTCGGCTCAAGCCTCAGCTGCGAGGTGGATACTATTTCTGGATCACGCCGGTTAACTCACGCGTAGGATGTGGGTTCACGTACCCGGACGCTGCAGATTTAAAGCGTGTGCGAATGGATATCCTGTATAATTCCAGTGACTGGAGGAAGATGCTTCGAACCAAAGGCATTGTAAAGAACTTCGGCTTAATGGAAGGTGATCAGGTGAAGACTACTCCACAGGGTTTTCCAAAAGACCATCCTGCCATCGACTTGCTGCGCTACAAGCAGTATTGGTTTGAGCACTCATTTAGCGACAAGGAGGTGCTGGATAAGAACTTCCTGAACAATGTCAATCAGGTCTACAAGAGTATTCGCCCATTTTTCGACTACATGAGTGACGTGTTGACTACCGACTTGAACGGTGAACCACTCTAGAGAAACCAGTATCATTCGGGGCCAGTCGCGCAAGGCCAGATCGATCATCCTGAAATTAGTTTGTATATTGCTTGGATAACCCCTAATAGCATGAAAAAGAAAATCCTCACGGGCGCTGGTATTTTGTTAACCATATTTATTTTCTGGGTCATTTACGGCTTGTTTTTCGCTCCGGTTAAGAGCC
>CAYMPU010000118.1:0-22670 GCA_964392375.1 uncultured Ohtaekwangia sp.
CTTAACTTCCGGTACAATACACCACCCATGCATACACTTTCTCAATCCCGGAGGCAATTCCTTGGCACACTCGGCACTTCATTGGCAGCATTGCCCCTTCTCTCCTTCGGCCAGACCGAGCCCGACCTGATTCTCCACAACGGGGAATTCTTCACGGTCGATGCAGCGACACCCAAGGCCCAGGCGGTGGCCATCGCCGATGGTCGCTTTATGGCCGTAGGAACCGATGCCGAAATCCTCAAACTGGCCACAGGCCGTACAAAGAAGATTGACCTTGGAAAGAAAACAGTACTCCCCGGGTTCATCGATGCCCACTCCCACCCCGCCATGTCGGGCGTCATGCACCTGAAACAGGTGGACTGCGACTTGAGGTCTATCGCGGAAATCAAAGCTGCGATTCGTCAGCGAGCCACATCAACGCCGGCAGGGACCTGGGTCCTGGGATTCAAGTACGATGACACGAAGACGAGCGACGGCCGCCCCCTGACGATGGCCGACCTGGATGATGCCGCTCCCAATCACCCTGTATTGGTTAACCATCGGGGTGGCCACACCAACTACGGCAACTCCCTGGCCTTCAAACTTGCCGGGGTTACCGATAAGACTCCTGATCCTCAGGGAGGATCCTTCTCACGTGATGGCAGTGGTAAACTCACCGGCATCATCAAGGAAAGCGCCAACGACATGTTCGATCACCTTATCCCGAACACCATTAGTCGCGAAGACAGGCGGCAGGGCGTGAAGATCATCAGCCAGATGATGGCCAAGACGGGCGTTACCTCTGTCCACGATGCCTACGGCAGCCCCGAAGACCTGCAAGCCTACCAGGATGCTTATGACACCGGCGACCTCCTCGTCAGAGTCTACTGCATGATGGGCTGGATGCACATCGACAAAATGATTGCTGCTGGTGTGCGCACAGGGATGGGCAATGAATGGGTCCGCATCGGGGGCATGAAAATGACGTGTGACGGATCCATCTCCGAACGCACAGCCAAGCTCTCAACACCCTACATCGGAAGGCCCAACGACTACGGCATCTTGGTCAACAACGAAGAACAACTGCACGTTCATGCCAGCAAGGCCCATGCGGCGGATTGGCAAATCGGCATCCATGCCAACGGTGACGTGGGAATTGATATCGTCTTGAAACTGTACGAGCGGCTGCAACGCGAAAAGCCCCGCAAAGATCCGCGCTTCCGCATTGAACATTGTACGGTCATCAACGACAATCTTGTTCAACGGATGAAGAACCAGGGTGTAATACCCACACCCTTCTCGACCTACGTCTACTACCACGGTGAGAAAATGAAGGAGTACGGCGCCGAACGTCTCAAGAACATGTTTGCCCTGCGCAGTTTCCTCGACGCCGGCATACGCCCGACACAGGCATCCGACTACCCACCCGGCCCCTTCGAGCCGATGATGGCCCTCCAGTCGAGCGTGACACGGAGAGACATCAAAGGCACTCCGTGGGGACTTGAGCAACGGGTGACCGTTGAGGAGGCTATACGGATAGGAACGATCCATGGTGCCTATGCTTCGTACGAAGAAAAGACCAAAGGTTCCATTGAGCAAGGTAAACTGGCAGACCTTGTAGTTCTTGGAAGAGATCCATTTAAAGAGGATCCTTCAACACTGGTCACCATACCCATTGAAAGAACGATGACGGGGGGCAGATGGGTGTATGAGAGTTAGGCGTTGCTCCGGAGACTCGCGTGAAACGAAAGTGTTTGCCAAGGTGGATGAGATGGCTGTTGGGTATTGGCAGTTCGAGGCCAATGATCATTTAGTCCTTCGAAGTGCAACCTTGGCCAACAGTGTACCCTGCCAACAGCCAATAGCCAACACCCTAAAGCTTTTTCAGCACCATCGCTGTCTGCGCATCCAGCCAGATTCGCGATACTTCCACCGTTGTGTTGGTTAACAGATCAACGTAGTTTCCACTACGTGGCAACGTAATCTGGGTGCGTACATTGCCACCATTGATGACAACCATGATCTCATCTTTTTTGTTGGATCGCGTGTAGGCGAGTTTCCGTCCATCGGTTACCAGAAAATCAAGTTCTCCATCCCACAACACCGATTGTGTGCGGCGGATGTGAATCAGGCGTTTATACCACTCGAACTGCTTCGCATTGAAGCCAATAGGGTCGGTTTCGGTATTGCCGGGCTGTAAATTATGGCGGGCCTCGTTGTCAAATTTCATCTCCTTCCACCACAGCGGCTTGCGGTCATGGGGATCATCGGCACCCCACATGCCCATCTCCTCCCCGTTCCAAATCTGTGGAGCTCCGACACCTGTAAATAAGCTGACCAGATACATCTGCAGGCGGCGATAGGTCTCTTCATCCGGTTTGCCCGTAAAGTATTTTGGGTCGTCGTTCGGGTTAGCCTTGAACTTGTATTTGTTGGGATTGGCAAAATCCGTGAGCAGCCTAGGCGCATCGTGCGATGAAGATGTGTTCATCATGGCATTTCGCACAGCAACGGGCAAGCGGTTCAAGTGATGATGCATGCTATCCCTAAATGCTTTGGCGTCGATCGGCATGCTGGTCTTTGCAAAGAAGTACCGCGATGGACGATAGATCTGATAGAACATCACCGCATCAAACATGTCGCCCTTTACATAGGGCAGAGGATCCATGTGATGGTCTGGCCATTGCTGCCACCAAATCTCTCCCACCAGATAGGCTTCCGGCTGGATTGCACGAACCTCCTTCCGGAAATCACGCCAGAACCCCAGGCCGATTTGGTCAGCCACATCGAGGCGGTAGCCATCAATACCCTGCGTAAGGTCGCCGTTGGGCGCAAGCCATCGCCGGGTCACATCGAACATGTGCTTCTTTGCCTCCGGGTGAATATTCCCCTCATACGGATGGCCTGACACACGCTGCCCTTTGACATCGACCTTCCGGATCTCCGGGAGCGATGGTACATTGGCCCATCCTGCGTAGGCAAATTCGTTGGCCGGTGTAGCCGGGTTGTCAAACGTTTTGATCGCATACCAGTCCTTGTATTTCGACCGTTCCTGATTCTTAAGAATATCTTCCCACGCCCAAAAGCGTGTACCTGTATGGTTCCACGAATAGTCCATGATGATGCGCATCTTCCGTCGATGGACCTCTTTCACCAACTTCAAGAAAAGTTTGTCCGCCGCTGTCCATTTCCATGTTGAAGGATCGGTGGGGTTCTCAGCCGCCATGATGGCCAAATCGCCCTTCGGATCGGGGCCAAAATTGGCATCTACATGATGGTAGCTCGATGCATCATACTTGTGCATTGACGGCGCGTGATTGATCGGGTTCAGGAACAGCGCGTTGACACCAAGTTCCTGCAGATAGTCCAGCTTATCGAGTACGCCCTGAAGATCTCCTCCGTGTCGACGGTACACTACTCCATTGTTGAAAGCGAGTCCGGCTTTGACGGCCCAGGGCTCTTGCTCATACCAACTTTTCGTCCATGGTGTTACTGTCCATCCGGCAGGAGCATTCTGATTCAAGGCGGGAGCACTGATGTCCTCGGCCTTTGGATCATTGCGTTTGTCGCCGTTGTGAAAACGCTCAACAAAAATTTGGTACCAAACGACCTCTTTGGCCCACGCCGGCGGCTGACTGGGTGTTTGGGCACGGGCGATGGATGCAATCAGCAAGAAGAGGACAATCGATGTAGTGCGCATATCGCTTTTCGTTTTTGTTGATCGACGCTTCAGAGAGCTACTGGAGTTCGAGAATCAATGAGGATCGGGGCGCCAGTGAAAGACTGGTAAGGTTATCGATGGTTTTACCCGAGATAACGTCCATGGCTTTTGTTGCCCCGGTCATATTCTCCTTAAACCGTGAAGTATTCAGGTTCACCTCCTTTTCACTTCCATTGAGTACCACCATCACACGCTTGCTGTCTTTGATGCGGAAGTATACATACACATTGTTTTCCGGCACGTAATGAACCAATCGGCCTCCCTGGAATACCGGGTTGCCCTTGCGCCAGTTCAGGAGTTTTTTGGTGTAGTCGAAGATGGCATTCTGCTCAGCTGTACGTCCTTCACGGGTAAAGGCATTGGCCTTATCACCGCTCCATCCTCCCGGAAAGTCCCTCCGGATGTCGGGGTGTGAAGAAGCATCGCCATCCATCATCAGTTCCGTAGCATAGTACAACTGCGGCGTGCCACGGGTGGTTAAAAGAAACGCGAGACCCAGTTTGAATTTGTTGGGATCCTTATCCACGGTATTAAAGAAACGGGTAAGATCATGATTGTCCAGAAACGTAAGCAGGTTGTTGGCATCCGGGTAGATAAAATCCTGCGAAAGCAGGAAGTACAGCCGGGATAGTCCGTTGTCGTATCCTTCTCTTTCCTTCATTGCCTGAGGGATTGCAGCGTGCATGGGAAAATCGGTCACAGCCGGCAGATGGGATTGATATCCATCCCGGTTGATCATCCCCTTCTGCCAGTAGGCCGTGGTGGGGATCCCGTTGATCCATACTTCGCCCACCATGTAGAACGACGGGAACTCTTCTGTCATCGTCCGGGCCCAGGTGGACATAAACTCCTTGTCAGGATATGGGTAAGTATCCATCCTGATCCCATCGAGGCCTGTGTACCCGACCCACCAGAGTGAATTTTGAATGAGATAGGTTGCGAGCATGGGGTTGACCTGATTCAGATCAGGCATATGCCGGTCAAACCATCCATGGTTCATTTTGGTAACATCTTCCTGGGATACGTAGGGGTCTGACATGGCGCTTCCCCTGAAGTTGGATCGGGTGAGTTCAGGAAACTGGTGCACCCAATCCCTTTCAGGAAGGTCCTTTGCCAACCAATGCTCATTGCCGATATGATTCATGACCATATCCTGGATCATCTTGATCCCCTTGGCATGGCACTGATCGATCAGTTGCTTGTACTGCTCGTTTGTCCCGAAGCGAGCGTCTACCTTATACAAATCAGTGATTGCATATCCATGGTAGCTCCATTTGGGTTGGTTATTCTCGAGCACCGGATTCAACCAGAGTGCTGTGATGCCCAGCTCCTGGAAGTAGTCAAGATGATCCCCAATACCTTTCAGGTCTCCCCCATGCCTGGCCTGCGGGATATTCTTGTGAGCACCTTCAAACATACCCGGTATCGTGTCATTCTTCACGTCACCGTTGGCAAAACGGTCAGGCATCAACAGGTAGACTACATCCGACGCATTGATGGTCGGTAAGTTGCTGGTCAGCGGTTTTTCCTTTAGCTCATAAGCATACGAGAACTTCTTCTTCCCCAAAGTGAACGTCAAGGGTACCATGCCGGGTTTGGCATCGCTGCTCATCGTCAGGTAAAGAAACAAATAGTGTGGGTTCTCCACCTTGCGCACCTCCGCGAGGGTAACGCCAGGGTATGTCATCGACACCGCATATTCTGCGATATTGACTTTTGAGTTATGCAGGAGTATTTGCACCGAGCGGTTCTTCATGCCTGTCCACCAAAACGGTGGTTCTACATGCTCGAACAAGGGTGCCGTCTTCTTCTGCGCCTCGACAGAGAACACAATGATAGCAGCAAAGAGAATGAATAGCGACTTCTTCATAAACGAAATTAATGACCGTGGAACGATCCCTTTGGACCGCGGAACTATCTTTTCAGAATCTTGAAGGTACGGCTTTGTCCCTGTCCGGAAACAACAATCAAATAGAGTCCGGGGGGCGCATTGCCCAAATCAAGTGTATTCTCGTTCACCTGACGGTAGCTTACAGGTTGCCCCAGTACATTTCTGACTGTCGATGATGCTCCGGCCAGTGAGCCTGGAAGCTCGATGGTGACCGTGCTGTTGGTCGGATTGGGGTACACACGAACACCCAACCACTCCTGCTCGAGGCCTGTGATCTGGTCCGATGTGGTTATCGTCATGACGTTGGAGGATGAACTTCCGTAAGCTGTGCTGGCCTCCACGACGTACTCGTAGGTTGTCAGCGGTTCCAGTCCGCCGAAGTTGATAAAGAACTGGCTGTTCGCGAAAGCCGTACCGACAGCCGCAAACATACCGCCTACTGGTCTTCGGTAAATCGTATACCCCGTCTCGATCGATGATTTGTCTTCCCATTGTACGTTGATGACGTTGTCACCTTCGGTCACCGCAGTGAGCACAGGTGCAATGGGTTTCACAAAACGAATGATTTCCTCAAGGGGCGCCGGTAAAAGCACGTTGGTGTACAATCTGGCTTCACCGGGTTCGAGGGTCATGGACGTGGCTGTATTCACGATGTTCACCACATCACCGCCAGAATAGTAATGGTACCAGTTGCCTGTATGTGGAAAATTGACGGTAATCGCCTTGGGTGAAATATCATAATTGGCCACAACCACAGCACTCATTTCCGATGTGCCCGACGGCGTGGTCGTATACGGAACAGCGCGAAGCATCATCTGCTTTTGAAGGGTGCCCATGCCGGTGAACGTCACGTCCGTAGTTGAGAATATCGGGCATGTTGTCTTGAGCTTGATCAGCGCCTCGGTAACCTGATTAAGTTTCTTATGGCTGGGGTCGGCGAGATACTCCCACTTCACAGGCTTCGGGCTCACCCTGCCGCCCTGCTCGATGGAGATGTCGTAGCCCAGTTCACCAAACTGCCATATCATTTTCGGGCCAGGGATTGTAAAGAAAAGCGCCGAGATCGCTTTCATGCGCTCCAGGGATGTGTTGATATCCTTGACATTGTAGCTGCCAAAGGAAAGTCCCTGCTGGAGATTTCTGTACATCATCCGTTCTTCATCGTGGCTCTCCATGTAGCCTACCGCGTGGGGCACTGTCCAGCCACGGGTACCGTGGTACACCCAGGTAAAGTCGGAACTGCCTGCCAAACCAATGGTGTTTTGATTGTATGAGTAATTGAGGTTGCCCCACAGCAACATCCCATATTCTGCCAGCTCCTTTTCCTCATCGTTGGCGGCAAAGTGCTCCAGAATAACATAGGCATCCGGGGCATAGGACCATATCTCGTCAGCCATGCGTTTGAGGATAGCGATGCGCGAATTGTCCTTAAGCCCCCAGGCATTTACATCGTTGGGATTGTTGGTCTGTGTAAAGCCTTTCGATAAGTCGTACCGGTATCCATCGAATTTGTACTCATGGATCCAGTAATGGTTGATGGTGTCAAGGTATTTCTTGGTATAGGCGCTTTCATGGTTCATGTCAAAGAAGACATTAAACGGGTGCTTCGCATCGGTATTGAACCACTTGTTGTTGGCTGTAGGCTTGAAGGCCGTGAAATCAAAGTCCATCATCACATACGGGTTGGGTGTATCGTGGTGATTCATAACCATGTCAAGAATAACAGCGATGCCTTCCTGATGGGCTTTGTCGATAAACTCCTTGAGCTTGTTCTTGGTTCCATAATACTTATCCGGGGCGAACATGAATGTCGGGTTGTACCCCCAGCTTTCGTTGCCATTGAATTCGGTGATGGGCATCAACTCGATGGCGTTGACACCGAGTCGTTTCAGGTAGGTGAGTGTATCGATGAGGTTCTGATAGTTTCTGTCGTTTGCGCCGAAGTAATCTCGTATCAGCAGTTCATAAACAACGAGATTTTCTTTTGGAGGCTTGATGAAATTCGGGACCACCCAGTTGTACGGCGTCTGGCCGGTTTGGAGCACACTGAGTCGGTTGAAATACCATTTGTCACTGATGGCCTTTGTGGGAAAGGTCTTCAGGCCAGGATACGCTGCAGCAGGAATATGCTGGTCGTCGGGGTCCAGGATTTTGTCAGCATACGGGTCGGCGAGCCGCAGCGTCTCATCAACCAGGTATTGAAATGCATATTCGGTGCCTGGGGTAAGTCCCGTGATCTCCAGCCAGAAGTGCTCGCCATCTCGTTTCATCTGATACGACGAACCTATTTCCCAATCGTTAAAATCGCCGATGACATAGGCAGAGGTTTTCCCCGGCGCCCAAAGACTCAGGGTGACTTTGGTTTGATCGACTGGATAGTTGATTCCATCAATCACCCCTGCGGGCCTGGGTACCAGAACGGTTGCCGAACGAACCACATAGGTAAAGGATGCGGACTTTGTTTCCGGTGTTACGTTGGTAGCTTCAACAACTACATCAACGGTTCCGCTGGTTTCGGTAACGGTATGGTTGTGGGTAATGGTTGTTACACCAGGAGCCGAGGTTGCTACGGTACTACCGTCGACTTTAACGACCATCGTGGAATTCTCCGACGCATAGGCCGTTATCGGTATTACGTCCCCATTGTTGACAAAGAACGATTGCGATGAAGGTTGCGTGACTTGCACGGCGAATCCTTCGAAGAAGTTGATAAAGAAATCCTGCGTTTGGCCTCCGCTCCAATCGGTTGCCTTCAAAAGAAAACCCATGGTATTCGAGGCAAAGGCCGACAACGGTTGCCCGTAGAAGGTGGTGGGTGTAAATGTGATCGTGTAAACGTTTGGGCTTAGCCTTGTCCATTTGGCAGAAGCTTGAGCCGCTGTAGCCGGGTTAATATTGGTTGGCGCGCCTACTCCACCGGGAACCCACGTCCAAAGGTAGGTGTCGCCGGTCTTACCCTCGTAGTTTGTGCCTGTAACATCAACAGTGAGCGTAAGGGGCTGATTGGCTTTCGGAAAAATGGGCGACACGGTGATCTGCAGGGCAGATGCCTGGAGTGAGCCAACCAATAAGAAAAGCCACAAACTTCCTCGCATACGTGATGCTCTTGATGAATGAATACGCTCTATAGCCAAAGAATAACCAGGTATATAAAAAAGGCTGTCCCGAAAGACAGCCTTTTGTTCTAAATCAATTTATCATTAGCAGCCGAAGCCGCCCCACTTGGGCACGTTCTGAATGGAGATCGAAGGCCAGGAACCGCCTGGCGCTTCCCGGTTGGGCGCACCGCCGCAGCTTTCCGTTTTCTCTTCTGTTCCCCAGCTGGCGTTGATCCTGAACTTGAATGCATCGCCGCCCACTAAAGGCAAAGCAGCACAATACACACCGTCCTTGATCCGTACCATGTTTGTATCGGTACCCCAGCCCGAGCCAGCAAAACTACCTACAGCACCGACGATCTCGGTGCCAGGAATGTTCTGTGGCGTAAGCATGATCACCGTGATCTGACCGACCACCTGGCAAGCCTGTGGCACAACATAGTCAGGTACTGTGAAGTACGTCTGGCTGACCGTAGAGCCACTGGAGTTCTTACCCGTAGCCCGCAGCATATAATCACCTGCAGCAAGTGTGCTGAGACCTGAGGCCGAAGCTGTCCAGGTGACAACAACTACGCCACTTGTCGTTGTGGGCGTAATGACTCCACTTTTCTCAACGACGGTCGATCCCTTCTTGAACACCTCGAAGGTGACTTCTGAGACCGGATTTGTATCGGTTCCATTGACAGTAGCCGAAACATCCGTAGGCACACCCGCGAAAAGCAAGCCGGGCACATTGAATCCGGCAACTACAGGACCTTGCTTGGGCAAGCCACTGATCGTAAACTCATCCGGCGAACAGGACACGATGCCTGTCAACACCAGGATAAAGAGCATAGAAACTATTTTTGTTTTCATAGCGTTGAAATTCAATTGATTAGTAGCCAGGATTTTGAGTCAGATTCGTGTTCGCGATGATGTCCGTTGCTGGGATCGGGAAGATATTCCTGAAGCTTCCTGTAGCAACACCATCCTTCACATTACCTTTCCACGGCCACAGGCCACGGGGGTTGTTCGTCGGGTTGTCGGTAAACACACCGAAGCGGACCATATCCGTACGGCGATGACCTTCCCAATAGAACTCGCGACCACGCTCATCCAGGAGGAAGTTTAGATCGAGGCTGGTAACAACGCCCAATCCAGGAGGAACACCTGTGCCATAATCTGCACCATAAGCACGCTGACGAACCTGGTTCACATAGGCAAGTGCCTGGACGGCAGAACCACCGGTTCCACCGCGAGTTACAGCCTCAGCATACATCAGGAGAACGTCGGCATAGCGGAAGAGCGGGTAATCCGTATCAGTGAACGTTCCGTCCTGACCTGCATTACCAAACTTATCAACGTTACGGAATTTGGTTACCATGTAACCGTCCGTAAACTGGTTGATGTCATTCACTTCCTTATTCTGGCCTGTTGTATACCAAAATGTGCGGCCATCGATTACACCGGTTTCATCCGGGAACAAGTTCACGAGCGCTTTGGTTGTCCGGTGACCTGCCCATGATGCATTGTTGCCCATGACGGGGTTACGTCCGCCAACCTGTGGAAGGCTAGCGAGGGCACCACCAATGGCTCCATTGATGATCAGGGTTACACCACCGTAGTTGGGCATTTTAAGGCCATCGTGGGGTACACCAAAAATCATTTCAGGAGACGTGTTATTGTCGGTAAGGAAGTTATCCTGATACCCTGGTGAAAGGGTATATGGGAGACCACCGCCTGTAGGGGTAATGATCTTATTCAAAGTTGCAATAGCCTCTGTATACTTGGCTGTTCCAATGTAGACTTCCGCATTGAGATACAACTTAGCAAGAATCATATTTGCTACACCGCGGTCAACGCGTCCATACACGTTGGTGCGCTGGGGCAGAAGGTCTGCCTCGACAGCCTGAAGTTCCGACTCCACAAAATCAAAGATTTGCTGAGGAGTTGCTTGAGTAGGGTTTCCTGTTCCACTGTTCTCATCCGTGAAAGGAATGTTCCGGAAATAGTTCAGTCCATGGAAGTAACTCAGTGCACGAAGCGTGCGCGCCTCTGCGCGATATACTTTCGCCGTCGTATTGATGAATGTAGAGGACAATCCACGTGATGCGAGTTTGGCATCGGAAATCTCCAGAATAAACTGGTTAGCCAGTGAAACCTGATAGAAAATCCGGTAGTAAAACTGCGTAATGAAAGGGCTTTGTGAAGTCCAGCTATGTGCATGGTAATCCTTCAAGCCCGGGTCGCCCCAAAGGGTCAACGCTTCATCGGTTGGCATTTCCTCGGCATTCCATAAGCCGCGCATATACTGACCAAATCCTTCGTTACCGGAGATATCCGAGGCACCATCAGGTCCATTCTGCCCGGTATGGGCCAGACCCTGATACAATTTTGCAAGGAATTTCTCATACCCTTGCGGCGTAGTAAGCAGAACATCCGACGACGCACTGCCTTTCGGCGCAACGTTCAGGTCGGTACAGGCCATTACTCCTACCAGGAGAACGAACCATGTTTTTTTAACGATATTCTTCATTGTCATCTTCGTTTAGAATCCAACACTTAAACCAAACACGAACGTACGGGCACGGGGATAGAGGTTGTTATCAATCCCGTTAACAACTTCCGGATCGAGTCCGGTATACTTCGACCACACAAAAGCGTTTTGCACGGTTGCATAGGCACGAATTTTGGCTTTCGAAAACTGATTAAAGGTGTAACCCAGCGTTATGTTGTCTACACGCAGGAATGTTGCATCCTCCAGGTAGTAGTTTGACAAGTACTGAGGGGCCTTGAAACCTGCCTTCAACGCTTGTGTAGGTACGTTGTTCGGCACCAACTCAAACAACCGGTTCAGGTAGCCATTGCTCGACTGCACGTTGTTGTAGACCTGACCACCAAGGTTCGAGCGCAGCGTAAAGCTGAAGTCGACATTCTTCCAGGTAAGGTTTGACGTCAAGCCCAGAAACCACTTTGGAGCGGGGAACGCCAGTGAGTTGGGCTGTCTATCCTGATCATTTACGATACCGTCACCGTTGGCATCTTTATACATATCCGCAAGATCAACCACGCCGTCGTTATTGTAGTCAACGCCATCCTTACGGGGCAGGCCGTCCGCGCCGTTAATGTGCTGATACAAACGGAAGGTATTCACCGGGTATCCTACTTTCAGTACCTGAACGTTATTGTTCAAACCACCGGAAATGCCTCCAACCTCATAACCCTGGAAGTCAGGATCATCAACACCATCGAGCGCAATCACTTCGCTCACGTTCCGGCTCAGGTTGAAACCAAGGTCCCAACGCAAATCTGACCTGTCAAGCACTGTGTAATTCAGGGTAAGTTCAAAACCCTTGTTGTTGACCTCACCGATATTCGTCAGCACTTTATCGCCAGGGGCAGTACCCGCGGGAATATTGACTACAAACAAGAGGTCTTTCGTATTCTTATTATAGTATTCCATAGATCCAGTCAGTCGGCCCTTCAGCAAACCAAAGTCAAGACCAATGTTGAGCGATGTAGTCTCTTCCCATTTCAGGTTAGGATCCACCGCATTGGGGCGGATGGGAGAAACGTATGTGTTACCGAAAGGATATTCAGCAAATCCGTTTGTCGGCGAGAAAACCGGGAGGTACTGGTAGTTACCAATTTCCTGGTTACCCGTTACACCGTATCCGACGCGAAGCTTCATGTCCGAGAAGATGTTTTGTAGTCCGCTAAAGAAGTCTTCATCATACAAACGCCAACCCACGGCTGCTGAGGGGAAGAAACCCCAACGGGTAGACTGACCAAAACGTGTTGAACCGTCATTGCGGAGGTTTACTGTGAGAAGATATTTGTCCTTCATGGAGTAGTTGATCCTGCCAAAGAACGAGATCAGTCGGTTCTGCTGGTAATCAGCATAAATAATGCGCTGGCCCGTGGCAACGGCGGGGTTATAATAACCATACGAATTGTCTGTTAGTCCGTTTCCAGTATATCCGTTTCTGGCGGAATTGAAATCCTGCCACGAATAGCCAGCTGTCAGATCAAGTTTACCGTCAACGCTGGCGATATCCATTGTGTAGTTCAGGTAGAACTCCAACAGTTTGTTGATCCGCTGGGTGTTCTCAGCCTGCGCTGTACCCGGGAAACTACGAACAGCTTGCTGACGAAGGTTGCTGGGTGCAAAATAGTTGCGCAGACCGCTGGTGATATCCACGCCGAGGTTCAAGTCCGCTTTAAGTCCGGGAACCAGGTCTTCAAAATCGTAGTTAAAGCGAACGTTTCCAATGCCGCGGTATACAACACCCTGATTGGTTACCATGCTATTGTTGGCAACTGGGTTCTTTGTACCCAGGGGTACGTTGGCCCATTCCCAAAAACCGCCGTATAACGGAACCTTTGCAGTATCATATACTGGTTGCGATGGCGCCATGCTGTACATCTCATAGACGGAAGCTCCATTATAAACATCCTTGGTTTCCGAACCCTTCACGTTTGCCTCAATATTAAGGCGGTCGTTCATCATCTTCTGATTCAAGGCCAAATTGAAGCTGGTTCGCTTGGTGCTCGAAGTCTTGATAATACCCTGCTGATCAAGGTAACCCAGCGATGCCCGAATAAGGGTATTGCCGGTTCCCCCAGAAAAGCTAAGATTATGGCTTTGGCCTGTGGCATTCTGAAGAAGCTGATCCTGCCAGTTGGTATTTGTCTTCTTCACCGTAGCAGATTCAACAAGGTTGTAGTCATACAACTTAGATGTCTCGCTGGGATAGTACAGGGCAACTGTCTCGCGGAACTGGGGACCATCGAGCATGCTTAGCTTCTTGGTGATCTCTGAACTGGAATAGAAACCGTCATAGGTAACTTTCGTCTCCCCTGCCTTACCGCGTTTGGTAGTGATCATGACAACGCCGTTTGCAGCGCGTGAACCGTAGATGGCTCCGGCTGAGGCATCCTTCAACACCGTGAATGTCTCAATATCATTCGGGTTGAGGAAGTTGAGGGGGTTACGCGCACCGGGTACACCGGAGATATCGAGCGGAACACCGTCAACTACATAAAGGGGATCATTGCTGGCGTTAAGCGAAGTACCGCCGCGAATCCTTACCGTACCACCGGTTCCAGGCTCACCGCTGTTCGGGGTGATCTGCACACCGGCAATTTTTCCGGCAATCAACTGGTCGGGGGAAACGATGGCCCCTTTATTAAAGGTCGCCGACTTCACTTCCGCAACCACACCGGTCACATCACGCTTTTCCTGCTGACCATAACCGACAACCACCACTTCAGAAAGGGTGGTGATGTCACTGGCCATCGTCACGTTGATCATGGTCTGGCTTCCTACCGTAATTTCCTGGGTCACAAACCCAATGAAGGAGAAGCTCAACACAGAGCCATCTGAGGACACACTGATTTTAAAGTTACCATCCATATCAGTGGTGGTTCCGTTGCTGGTGCCTTTTTCAAGGACGTTCACACCAGGCACTACGGAACCGTCATCTGCAGATGTTACTTTTCCACTAACAGTTCGCTCTTGTGCTGCTGCCGCGAGGCTCAACATCAAAAGCACCACTGTCAGATTCCTGCGAATAGACAGATAGAGACTTGTCATACCAAAAGTTGGGTTAGTTTGAGTAAATACGTTCGAAACAGAAGATAATTCGGTATCAATGTTACAATGAAATTAAGCATGGATTAACCGTTGTTATGTAAATTTTATCGTAAACCATACCGCAACCGTTTTCGGTAGAACCAGAACAAGGTAAAAGTTAAACAAACGGTATACAGCATAAAAATAAGCCACCCGATATCTTAACTTTGATCGATGCATTCCATCGGAAAAAGACTGATTTTCGTCATGTTTCTCCTCCTGTCCTGGCGAACAGATGGTCAGATTTTTTCTGAAAGCGCTCTAACGCGGGGCATGCAACACGTCGCCATCGCAAGCGATTTTATGGGTGCCGCTGTTGCTGTTTTTGACTACAACAACGATGGCTGGCAGGATGTGTACCTCACTGGTGGTCTTCATGCCGACAAACTCTTCAAGAACTTAGGCAATGGGTATTTCAGTGACGTAACCTCAACAGCTGGCGGATTCACTGCATCCATCGGCTACAAGACCACGTCCGTAGTTACGGCTGATCTTGATAATGATGGATTCCGGGAGATCATTGTCGGAACAGCAAGAAACATGCCCCTGTTTGTTTACCATAATGATGGCAACGGAACCTTTACACACATTACTACAGGCACCGGGATAACCACTACCAAGAACACGATGGCGATGGTTACTGGGGATTATAACCTCGACGGTCGTCTTGACCTCTACGTAATCAATTATGTGCAAACACCCAGAACACTATTTGATACCAATGGCGATGTCGTCGGGTACAATCATACGTGTTCCCCCAATGAATTGTACACCAACCTGGGAGGCCTCACATTTTCTGAAATCGGCGAAACTGCCGGCGTAGCCGATACGCTTCATGTAGCTACACCCCCTGGCCCTGTGAACTCTGGTTGTGGACTTGCCGGACTCTTCACGGACATCAACGGCGACTACCTGCCGGACATCTACGTTGCCAATGATTTTGGAATGTTCACAACGATCCGAAATGCATACTTCCAAAACAACTACCCATCCTCAACTTTCCTCGATAAGAGAGTCAGCAGCAACCTGAATGCTGCTATGTTCGGGATGGGCATTGCTCAGGGTGACTATGACAAAGATGGAAAGTTGGATTTATACGTAACCAATCTGGGCAGGAACGTGCTCTATCGTCAAACCACAGCCGGTGTCTTCCAGGATGTAACTACCGCCGCGGGCGTGGAGAATAGTAAAGACCCCAATAACCAGAATGTTGTCGGCTGGGGCACAGCCTTCTTCGACTATGACAATGATAGCTATGAAGACCTTTATGTAAGCAACGGTTACGTGCCGGCTGCCAAGGCTTACGAAACCAGTTTGAACAGTGAGAACAAGCTTTACCGCAACCTGAAGAACGGCACCTTCGAAGATGTTTCTGTGGCCGCACAAGTTAACGACAACCAGATGCACCGCGGGATGGCTGTTGGCGATTTCGACAATGATGGAGACGAGGATATGATCGTAACAAAGCTGGTATCCACAGGCGTTCCGGTAAGCAACTACACATTATATTATGTGAATAGCCAAACCCTTGGAAATCACTGGCTCCAGGTCAGCCTGAAGGGCAATGGCACATCCACCAACCGCGATGGATTCGGAAGCACGGTGAAAGTATACTATGCAAATACATTGGGGATCAAAGCGCTCAGTGGCGGAAGCAGCCATGCCTCGCAGAACAGTTCCGTGATGCATTTCGGACTCCATACCACCAGCGTCATTGATTCGGTAGAAGTATTTTGGCCCGGAGGAGCGCGAACACGTGTATTATCCCCTCCGGTGGATACTCATATTAGCATAGCGCAGGGAGTTGCCGGTTTCAACATCCTGGGATGTACGAACGCCGCTGCCTCCAACTTTGACAGTCAGGCTACTCAGAATTATGGTTGCTACATTCCCGTGCCCGGATGTACTGACGCTTCCGCTCTTAACTACAACCCCGATGCAAATAGCAATGACGGAACCTGTGAATATGTGACCGCAATTCCGGAACATGTTCTTGGCCCCGTTGCTGTTGTATTTCCCAACCCGATGCAGGATGAATTCAGCATCTCAACGAGTGCTGGCGATAAAGCAACTATTGAACTGTTTGATGCGCAGGGGCGTCGAGTTTATCAAAGTGAATTCGACGGACCGGAAGCCATCCTGCGTCCCGACGTTCGTTCAGGACTCTATTTCTACCGACTAACTTCTCAAGGCCATGTTATCACAACCGGCAAATTGGTTAAACAATAAAACAGTTGCTTTTCTGCTACTGATTTTCATTGGTGTTGGATGCTCAGACAACTCCGAGACCAAGCCTGCAACGGCAGAAAGTTATCCGAGTACGCTCGCGACCGACTGGATTGACCTTCAACTACTCTTCGCCAAAGAATCACCGGGGTTCACTCCGCCCATTGTCTCGCGTGCATTCGGTTATTGTGGCCTGGCGTTTTACGAAGCCATTGCCCCTGGCTCATCAACCCATAAGTCGCTGGTAGGGCAACTGACAGCACTGGAATACCTCCCGTCACCAGATCCTAACCTCGAGTATCATTGGGCGCTCTGTGCCAATGCAGCAGCGGCGCAGATCACGCGCAAGCTTTTTGAAAACGCACCCGCTCCACGCCTGACAAAAATCGATTCCCTGGAAAATGTCTATTTGACCACCTATGCAACAGTGCCCGCTGCCGTACTCGATCGCTCAGTCGCCTTTGGTCGTGTGCTGGCCGATTCCGTTTATGGATACTCAAAAACCGATGGTGGTCATAAGGCGTTTAACAGAAACTTTCCAGCGTCCTATGTCCCTCCTGCCGGTCCCGGGCTTTGGCAACCAACGAATTCGCAGTTGGCGTTACTGCCCACCTGGGGAAACAATCGTACATTCATCAAGGACCTGAAGACCCGAATCACCACGTCAGGATTCCCCACATTCTCAACGGATCCAGCGTCTACATTCTACGCAGAGGCCAACGAGGTCTACAATGCTGGTAATGCGCTCACCGCAGAACAGCAAACCATCGCCTACTATTGGGCGGATGAAGGGTTCGTGACCTATACACCGCCAGGTCATTCGTTCTGCATATACTCGCAACTTGTTCATCAGGGATCATTCAACCTTGTCACTGCTGCAGCGGGGTATGTGAAACTGGGGTTAGCCATGGCTGATGCATTTGTGTATTGCTGGAATGTAAAGTATACGAACAACTTGTTGCGCCCATCACAATATATTCAGCCCAACATCAATGCTCTTTGGACGCCATTGATTCCCAATCCGCCGTTTCCGGAATATACCTCAGGACATTCAACCCAGTCCGGTAGCGCCGCAGAAGTACTTACGTCCGTCTTCGGGCCCAACTTTGCATTTACTGATCTCACCCACACGAAGCTGGCGTTGGGACTTTCCCCACGATCATTTACGAGCTTTTACCAAATGGCCGAGGAGTCAGGAATCTCCCGGGTATATGCAGGTATTCACTTTCCTTCAGGCAACCTGCAAGGAAGACTCTCAGGTTATGCCATTGGTCAGGAAGTCCTGCAGTTGGACTACACCAAGTAGCAACAACCTCGGCACGCTGAATGCGTTAAAACATTTGAATTCAGCTAACTTTCCGCTTCCCTCACGCCACCAGGGAACATCGACCCATGGATCCGAACCCCCGTTCACCACTAATGACTCGCCTTCTGGCTTTTGCGGGCTCGGTCCTCTTGTTCGGATTTCTCTTTGGTCGTGATAGTTCATCCTTCGTCCTTGCCGCGCTGGCCGTGTTCATCGCCTTTCAGTTCATTGGTCTTGGCCATGCCGTTAAAGCAGCCCCTGAAGTCGGCGCGGCTTCTCCCCTTCATCCCGTACAGCCTAGACCCTTATCGCCCGATCTCTCAGCAATCACCTTCGATGAAACGAGCCAGACCTTCAAGACCAATTCAAATGATAATCTCGTCTACCAATACTGCAAGAAACTGAACGAAGCGTTAGCGTCTACAAAAAACAACCGGCGCGACCGTGATTCCGACTACCAGTTCTTTCGCAACATTGTGCAACATGTGGGCATTGGCTTGCTCACCTTCAAGAAAGATGGCGCGGTACAAATCATTAACAGCGCAGCCAGGAAGTTGCTTCGGGTAGGGCCGATCACCAACATCAGCCAATTGAATGACAACAGTCCGACACTTGTCGAGGCCTTTCAAAAGCTCAAGACGGGGGGCAGGGAACTCATCCACCTCAAGATTGGCGATGACACCGTGCAGCTTTCGGTGTTTGCCATCGAACTCACCTTGCGGGGTGAGGAGATCAAGCTCATCTCCATGAGCAACATCCAAAGTGAATTGGAAGAAAAGGAGATGGAGGCTTGGCAAAATCTCGTGCGCGTGCTCACCCACGAAATCATGAACTCGGTAACACCCATTTCCTCCCTTGCGGTTACCGTTGAAGAAGAATTGAAAAAACAATTGGGAGCACCTGTTCCTCAAATCCCAAAGGATGAGATGGAGGACATGCACTTATCGTTACAGACCATCAGCCGCCGCAGCGAAGGACTTATTCGTTTCGTCAAGGAATTCCGGAGTCTGACCCAGGTGCCACAGCCCCGACTCAGTGAGATTGCGCTGCAACCGCTGTTGGAAGAAATGGCCATGCTCCACAAGAAAGAACTCAGCGACCGCGGCATCACACTATCAACACACACAGAACCTGCACAACTTACAGCGCTTGCCGACAAGAACATGATTGAACAAGTGCTGATCAACCTGATCAAGAATGCCATGCAGGCGTTTGAAGAGCAGCCCGAGAAGCGTATTGAGCTCAACGCCTACACGAGCGACAAGGGAAGACCGGTGATCAGCGTGCGCGACAACGGGACGGGCATTGATCCGGAAGCACTGGAGAAGATTTTCATCCCATTCTATTCCACCAAGAAGTCAGGTTCGGGTATCGGCCTGAGTCTTTCCCGGCAAATCATGCGCGTGCACGAAGGAAGGATCTCCGTGAAGTCACGGCTGGGGGAAGGCACCGAGTTCTTGCTTAAGTTTTAGCCTTTTTTCCTACATTTGGCGGCTATGCAGACCATCCAGAAGAAAATCACCTCCATACTCACCGATAAGATCGGAATCCCGGAATCCGAAATCACGCCGGACGCCAGTTTTGTCAAGGACCTGGGGATCGATTCCCTCGACTATGCTGAGTTGGTGATGGAGTTTGAACAGTCGTTCGACATCAAGATTCCCGATGATGATGCCGACAAGCTTCAAACCATCGGGCAAGCCGTGGCCTACATTCAGGACAAGCTCGAAAAAGCTGGCAAGTAGTCCCATCCGATTTCCCTTGCGGCAACGGTATGGCAGAAAAGGTCTTCTTCATCATCAACAAGTATTCAGGCAAAGGCTTTGAACCGGGCATTGACGGAAAGATCATCGATGCCTGTTCCGATGCCAATCTGGAAGCTACGATCGAATTCACGCGGAGCCGTGGACATGCGGTTGAACTTGCGGCAAGGGCAGCAGACGAGGGCTTTGACCGCGTGTTTGCCATGGGCGGTGATGGCACCGTAAACGAAGCAGCGCGGAGCCTCGTCAACACACAGACTGCGCTTGGCATCATTCCATCAGGCTCGGGGAACGGCCTGGCGCGTCATCTGCACGTTCCACTGGTTATCACTGAGGCTCTAAAACAATTAACACACTACGAAACGATCTCCATAGATACCCTCCGCATCAATGGAGGACTTTCCGTAAACGTCTCTGGCTTTGGGTTTGATGGTCATGTAGCCAGTCAGTTCGGCAAAGATGGCACGCGTGGTCTGCTGGGGTATGCAAAGCTTGTACTTGGAGATTTCCTGAGTTACAAAGAGTTTGATATTACAGCGGATGCCGACGGACAAAAAACCACGCATCGCGCGTTCATGGTAGCGCTGGCCAACGCGTCACAATTCGGAAACAATGCCCTCGTTGCACCCCATGCATCCGTCAGTGACGGCATGCTGGATGTATGCTTTATCCAAAGAATTGGCATCACGGAAGCACTCCCCTTCCTTATCAAGATGTTCAGGGGCAATATCGAACAGTCGCGGTTTGTAACGATCATCAAGGCGAAGCACTTTCATGCAGACCTATCCACCGTGCAGCCTATTCATCTGGATGGAGAGCCGGGGACCCCTTCAAAAACATTCGATGTGGAGATACATCCGGCATCGTTGAGGGTGATTGTGCCGGGTTCCTGAATTTCTCCGTGCAACAACTATTTCACGGAGAAACACGGAGGCAGCACAGAGGTACACGGAGACACTAACAATTTCAATTTAGTATATTTGAAAAGACCCCTCCACCTGCATCATGAGACATCTTCTTGCCGCCTGCCTGCTTTCACTTACTCCCCTCCTTTCGAAAGCCCAACCCATCACCAAGGATGACTACGCTCGCGCCGTCAGCTTCCTCTGGGAAAACGTCAACAACAAGAAAGCATTCAACCTCACCACGGTGCCGAACTGGCTGCCCGACAGCACAGGGTTATGGTTTACCCATCAGTCGCCCGCTGAGAAGACCTACCAACTGGTTCTATTCAAGCCCCTGAAACGACAGCCACTTTTTGATCACACGATTTTAGGCACAAAGCTCAGTGAGTTGCTGAAGGAAACTATCGATTCCAAACAACTTCCTCTTGAAAACATCCGCTATGTGAAATCTACCCGCATCGAATTTACATCAAAAGGTAAGCGGTTCATATGGAATGGTACCACCGTCGTGCAGAACGAGGACAAAGAAGAATCGCGCAACTTCATGGAATCAAAATCTCCGGATGGGAAGTGGATCGCCTACAGTGACAACTACAATCTATTCATCAAATCAACAACCGACGGCACCGTCAAACAACTCAGCACCAAAGGATTTAAGAATTACGAATACGCCAGCTACTACGGCTGGAGCGACATCATGGAAGGCGAGCATGGTGAACGTCCCAAACGATTTGTCGCCAACTGGTCGCCGGACTCAAAGTATATTCAGACTTCGATATGCGATCTGCGATTCGGCCGCAAGATGTACCTTCTCGATTGGGGTGTCGATACACTTTACCGTGCCCGACTTCTCTCCTACTACCGCGGCTCGCCCGGCGACACGACCGTAGTGCACCTGGTACCGATCGTTTTTGATATTACATCCGGAAAGGAAACAAAACTGGACATGCCCCGCGTAGCACATGAGAATGGATATTCCTTTGAGTGGATGAAGAAACCAGGGACTGGATTACTTCACTATAATGAGCGGGGTTTCCACAAGTCTCACCTGATCCTCGTCGACCTGACACAATCCTCACAAAAGACACTCTTTACCGAATCGAGTGATACAAACGTCGATGGCTTTGACTATTTCCTTTCCGACAAGGAAGACCGCCTTCTCGTTACCTCCGAACAAAGCGGATGGAAGCAACTGTACTGGGTAGATATGAAAACCGCTGCAGCAAAGCCGCTGACAGCCGGGAGCTACTTCGTCAATACGGTTCTGAACATTGAATCCAAAACCGGCATGGTCCATTTTCTCGCGCAGGGCAAAGAAGCTGGTCAAAATCCTTACCAGACTCATCTGTACAGTATAACCTCTGACGGAAAGCACCTGAAACTCCTGACACCGGAAGAAGGCAATCATGAAATCTCGGTCTCTCCGGATCAGCGGTTCATCACCGACGTATACTCTACGCCGCAACAACAGACCCGCTGCTGGCTTCGTGATTTCAAATCAGGAAAGGTGCTGATGGAATTGTCAAAGGCCGATATCTCCGGACTGATGGCCATGAAGTGGTCTGCACCTCAGCCGTTCACCGCAATGGGCAAAGATGGTAAGTCGACAATCTATGGAATGCTTTGGAAGCCCACAAACTTCGACCCTTCGAAGAAATACCCAGTCGTGGATAACAGCTATACCGGACCTCACGGACAAATCGTACCGCGGACGTTCACGCGGGGGATCAGCGTCAATAACCAATCCCTCGCCGAGTTGGGTTTTGTGGTGATGATGGTTGACGGCCTGGGCACCGCAGGACGGTCCAAGGAGTTTCATACCCATTCGTACAAACGGATGGGCTATAATCTGGAAGATCACGTCCGTGCCATCCGCCAGCTCTCCAGTCAATATGCCTGGATCGACACCACACGCGTTGGCATATTCGGTCATTCTGCCGGAGGTTACGATGCAGGGCATGCCATGATGCAGTACCCCGACTCTTATAAGGTAGCCGTTGCCAGCAGCGCCGACCACGACTTCCGGATGGAGAAGGCCTGGTGGCCGGAGATGTATATGGGATGGCCTGTTGATTCAACCTATCATCAACAATCGACAATCACCATGGCCAACAATCTGAAAGGCAAACTGCTCATCACCCACGGTGGTATTGATGAGAACGTAAAT